>NZ_VXCS01000033.1:0-43850 GCF_052850545.1 Pseudoalteromonas sp. 1181_04 | reverse complement strand
TTACACCCGGGCGTGTTGCCACAATATCAAGGTGGCACACAATATCAGCCCTTTTAAAACAACAATTACCCAGCTCATCACGCTCTTCACAACCAGGTATCTTATAGGTAAAGCCAACTAACTGTTTTTTTCTGTCAAAATATATTTGCTTTTTAGGGAGGTAACTCTCTGTTAGTGGTAATAAGTTAAGAAAAAACAGGTTCCAAGAAAAAGTAAGTGCGGGCACCCACCAATGATAAGGTTCATCCGAATATGTCATCACAATACAAGATAGTAATAGTAACAAACTTAAAACAAAGCCGATTATGATTGGGCCAAACAATATAACTCTAATTGGGCTATTTCCGCACATTTCTACTTTATATCGTTCAGGATGTTTTTGTATTTCTTTTTGCTTTCTTGCAGGTAAATTATATAAATAGCATAAGCCTTTGAATTTATCCTTGAGGCTATTTAATCTCTCAGGGTAAAAAAAGCGATTAAATCGCGTTTTTTTACTCATGATATCAACGGCTAGGTAGTCATTATTTTGCATTTAATATCCTTATTGTTTAATCAACCTTGGCACTTTAAAGTGCCTCAGTTTGAATTCCTTTTCTGATTGTTAACGTATCATGGACTCTGAAACTTAAGCCGTTTCACGGAAAGCCGATAAAAAGCTGAAGCGCAAGGTGCTTAGCTTTATATTTCCACGTTAATTGTTCTATGCGCTCAGGCTCTGCTTTCCAATGCTGCCAAGGTTTGATTATTTCTTCCTGCTCTCTACCTTTAAGCCAATCGAAAGGAAATGCTTCACTCAGAATTTCCTCTTCAATTTCTAATTGCTGCGAAAACGAAAATGAGGACCAAAACTCATCAGGCCGATTATTCCTCTTATCAAATTCAGCTGTAATGGGGTCTAAATGGCGGTGTCGTTCATATACCGGCACATCGGGCAATGGCTGACTTAAATCCATAAAGCGCACATAACACTCCCATAATAAATAACAATGGACAGGGTTAGCTGAAAGCTCTACAACTGAACCAGTTACTATTGTTTTAGGGTACTTCTCTTGGTCTATGTGGCTAATTTCTGGAAAGTAATTCATTACACCCGGCGCGCCCATTTTCGAGGTTAACCTGCAAACAATCTCTTCCCATTTAAAGCAACAGTTACCTAAGTCATCTCGTTGTTCACAACCTGGTATATCAAAAGTAAACCCGACCGTTTGGTTTTGCCTGTCAAGGTACATCATCTTATCAGGTATATACCTAGCCGTTATTGGTAGTAAATTTAAGAAGAATAAGTTCCAGCAAAAGGTAAGGACTACCAGCCACCAAGGAAATGGCTCTTCAGAATACGTTGCGACAACACAGGCAATTAGTAATAGTAAACTCAATACAGCACCAATGGCCATTGGACCAAATAATATGGCTTTTATAGGGTTATTGCCACAAGGCGCTATTTTATATTGCTCTTTTTTATTCGCGTAAATGCGCCTATCTTGATTTAGCCAACGTCGGAAAAAACATAATCCTCTAAATTCGCTTCCTTCATTTATTATTCGGTGCGCTTCAAAAAAACGATTAAACTTCGTTTTCTTTTGCATGATTCCAACACCAAAGTAATTATTCTTTTGCATCAGGTTCCTTTGCTTTAATAAACCTAGGCAGCATATACCACCTAGGTTTGAATTCCTTTTCTGATTGTTAAAGAGCGTTTGGCCTGTAAATCTATTTTTAAATAACTTTAATCACAAAAGTAAAATATTGAGCTCGTACGCACGTTTTATGTTTTTCTCTAACAATACTGGGTCATCACTAAAGGGGGCAATAACATAATTAACTTCATCCCTCGGGTATTCTTCTGTTGCATCACGATTTTCGTGATAAACATACTTATAGTTATTTTTTATGACAGGATCGAGCGGATACTTATCCATATAGGGACCAATTTTATCACCTCTCCATGTAACACTATTTCCCTTATTTAAATGGTGTTGAACAGACTGTAACAACCCAAAAGGGATTGGTTTATTTTTATCCATAAATTCTGTTAATAATGTCCACGATTGACAAGCCCCATCGTAACTATCAGCAAACGCGACTATGTATTGGCAATCCCTTTTACCATGCTTAGGGTATTTTTTTGGGATTAAACTTGTAACAGGCATGCCTCTTCCCAAGCTAAAGCCTAACGAGCCTCGATACATCTCAACTTCTTCAAATGGGATCACAAGTTCTGGGTTGCCACCAAACGCAGGGAAATTTACATTGCCGGTTTTTCGGTCAAACACGACTAATTTACCTCGCGGTACTCTCGCTTTACGGTGGTAAATAAAAGCAATGATTAATAATAAAACTTGCCCCAGGATAAACAAAGGGTCAAAAAGCAATGAGTCTAATAGGTGTTGTAAACTTTTCGCTTTAAATAACCCAAGTACTTGCATTATTGTCAAGATTCCAAAAAATGTTAACATCAATGCTACAGTCGCTTTTTGGAAGATACCCCTCATGCTTGATATTAATAATATGCCGTAATAACGACCATCAGTTGAATATATATCGTTTACTCCTAGCAAGTTGTCATAATCGACTTCCACTTTTCGGTAATACTTCCCCATGTCAGTTGGTTTTTTAGGAGGGCGTAATGCTGATACTTGTTCGGTGTTTATCATAATGTTACTCAAATCCTAATTCCTTTTTTAGCGCATAATTCCATAGTGATAAATTCACTTCAGTTGTGAGCCATTTATTTGGTTTTTCAAGTTCGCCACGAGAAATTTAAGATGACACCGATCTTAATTATTCAGGCTGAATGTTGGTTTATTTTTCAATTTGCGCGGCGTAAAGCCGCGCCTACGCAAATTTAAATGGCTGTTTTCTTCACCGTTTATTATGTCGCCATGTTAGCCAGCAACGTGCCAATAAACCTAGGCAGCACTTACACCGCCTAGGTTTGAATTCCTTTTCTGATTGTTAAAGAGCGTTTGGCCTGTAAATCTATTTTTAAATAACTTTAATCACAAAAGTAAAATATTGAGCTCGTACGCACGCTTTATGTTTTCCTCTAGCAATACGGGGTCATCACTAAAGGGAGCAATAACATAATTAACCTCATCCCTCGGGTATTCTTTTTCGCCATCAATATCAGTATGAAAAACATATTTATAGTTATTTTTTATGTCGGGATCGAGGGGGTAATTTTCCATATAGGGGCCAATTTTATCGCCCTTCCAAACTGTGCTATATCCTTTGTCGAGGTAATCCTGAACAGACTGCAGTAGCCCAAAAGGGATTGGTTTATTTTTATCCATAAACTCCGTTAATAATGTCCACGATTGACAAGCCCCATCGTAGCTATCAGCAAACGCGACTATGTATTGGCAATCCCTTTTACCATGCTTAGGGTATTTTTTAGGGATTAAACTTGTAACAGGCATGCCTCTTCCCAAACTAAAGCCTAACGAGCCTCGATACATCTCAACTTCTTCAAATGGTATAACTAGTTCTGGGTTGCCACCAAACGCAGGGAAATTTACATTGCCGGTTTTTCGATCAAACACGACTAATTTACCTCGAGGGATCCTCGCTTTACGGTGATAAATAAAAGCAATAATTAATAACAAGACTTGCCCTAGGATAAACAAAGGGTGTAAAAAATGTGCACCTAAAAACTGCTCCATACTGGCAGCTTTAAATAAAGTCGTAATTTGCATAAAAATTGAAACACCAAAAAAAACTAATGCCGTAAAAACGGTAGCAGTTTGGAAGATATCCCTCATACTTGATATTAATAATACGCCGTAATAACGACCATCAGTTGAATATATATCGTTTACTCCTAACAAGTTGTCATAATTGACTTCCACTTTTCGGTAGTGCTTTCCCATGTCAGTTGGTTTTTTAGGGGGGCGTAATTCAGATACTTGCTCGGTGTTTATCATATTGTTACTCAAGTCCTAATTCTTCTTTTAGCGCATAATTCCATAGTGATAAATTCACTTCGGTTGTGAGCCATTTATTTGGTATTTCAAGCTCGCCGTACTCATCGCGTTTTGATACTGGTAATATAAACTTATTATCTTCAAAGGCTGTGCTCACTGACGCACCTTTACCTTTCGGATACGTTTTAACACGTAGTCTAAACGTGATTCTGGTTGTGTTGAGCGCTTTAAATATGGCGGCGCAGTTATACTGATTTACATCGAGCCGTACACCTTGCCCACTTGATAAATCAGTCACTAAAAAATTAAGATGGGTGTCATTGTTATTCCTTAACGTATCATGGACTCTGAAACTTAAGCCGTTTCACGGAAAGCCGATAAAAAGTTGAACTAGTAAACGCTTTACTTTATATTTCCACGTTAATTGCTCTATGCGCTCAGGCTCTGCTTTCCAATGCTGCCAAGGTTTCGTTATTTCGTCATTGGCTTTACCTTTTAGCCAATCAAATGGAAAAGCATCTTCTAAAATTTCGTCCCTAATTTCAATTTGCTGTTCAATTGAGAAGTCTACCCAAAAGTCTGAAGGACGATTATTATTTTTATCAAACTCTGCTGTAATTGGATCTAAATGTCGGTGTTGTTCATATACCGGCACATCGGGCAATGGCTTACTTAAATCCATAAAGCGCACATAACACTCCCATAATAAATAACAATGGACAGGGTTAGCTGAAAGCTCTACAACTGAACCGGTTACTATTGTTTTAGGGTACTTTTCTTGGTCTATATGACTAATTTCTGGAAAGTAATTCATTACACCCGGCGCGCCCATTTTCGAGGTTAGCCTGCAAACAATCTCTTCCCATTTAAAGCAACAGTTACCTAAGTCATCTCGTTGTTCACAACCTGGTATATCAAAAGTAAACCCGACCGTTTGGTTTTGCCTGTCAAGATACATCATCTTATCAGGTATATACCTAGCAGTTATTGGTAGTAAATTTAAGAAGAATAAGTTCCAGCAAAAGGTAAGGACTACCAGCCACCAAGGAAATGGCTCTTCAGAATACGTTGCGACAACACAGGCTATTAGTAACAATAAGCTTAATACAGCCCCGATAGCCATTGGTCCAAATAATATGGCTTTTATAGGATTATTGCCACAAGGGACAAGTTTGTATTTTTCGCGCTGATTTTCATATAACTTGTTCGTATCAAGCCAATCATATAAAAAGCACAGGCCTTTAAATTCGTGATATATATTTTTTATACTACGATATTCAAAAAAACGATTAAACTTCGTTTTCTTTGGCATTATTCCAACACCAAAGTAATTATTGTTTTGCATCAGGTTCCTTATGCAATTGCTAAATCAGGTGAGGCATTTTCAATTGGCTTTTCAAACGCATCAAAATCGGAAGTTTAAGATGACACCTATCTTAATTATTCAGAGTGAGTGTCGTTTTTATTGTTCAATTTGCGCGGCGTAAAGCCGCGCCTACGCAAATTTAAATGACTGTTTATTATGTCGTCATGTAACAGAGTCACCTAGGCGGCACTTGTGCCACCTAGGTTTGAATTCCTTTTCTGATTGTTAAAGAGCATTTGGCCTGTGGCCTGTAAATCTATTTTTAAATAACTTTAATCACAAAAGTAAAATATTGAGCTCGTACGCGCGTTTTATGTTTTTCTCTAGCAATACTGGGTCATCACTAAAGGGGGCAATAACATAATTAACTTCATCCCTCGGGTATTCTTTTTCGTCATCAATATCCGTATGAAATACATATTTATAGTTATTTTTTATCTCGGGATCGAGGGGGTAATTATCCATATAGGGGCCAATTTTATCGCCCTTCCAAACTGTGCTGCACCCTTTATCTAAATAATATTGAACTGAAGGTAACATTGCGTAAGGGATAGGTTTATTTTTATCCATATATTCATTTAATAACGTCCATAAATTACAGGCTTGATCGTAACTATCAGCAAACGCGACTATGTATTGGCAATCCCTTTTACCATGTTTAGGGTATTTTTTAGGGATTAAACTTGTAACAGGCATGCCTCTTCCCAAACTAAAGCCTAACGAGCCTCGATACATCTCAACTTCTTCAAATGGGATCACAAGTTCTGGGTTGCCACCAAACGCAGGGAAATTTACATTGCCGGTTTTTCGGTCAAAAACAACGGAGGTGGCTCTGGGGATTTTTGCTTTACGGTGGTAAATAAAAGCAATTATTAATAATAAAACTTGCCCCAGGATAAACAAAGGGTCAAAAAGAAATGAGTCTAATAGGTGTTGTAAACTTTTAGCTTTAAATAACCCAAGTACTTGCATTATAGCTCCAATCGCAAAGAAGGTTAATGCTTGCCAAGAATAAGAACTATCATCCGTATCCGTCATACTTCCCATTAATAATAACCCGTAATAACGGCCATCAGCGCCAACCTCATCTTTTTCTCCTAACAGGTTGTCATAATTGATTTCCACTTTTCGGTAGTATTTTCCCATGTCAGTTGGTTTTTTCGGAGCGCGTAATTCTGATATTTGTTCGGTGTTTATCATAATGTTACTCAAATCCTAATTCTTTTTTTAGCGCATAATTCCATAGTGATAAATTCACTTCGGTTGTAAGCCATTTATTTGGTTTTTCAAGCTCGCCGTACTCATCGCGTTTTGATACTGGTAATATAAATTTATTATCCTCAAAGGCAGTGCTCACTGACGCCCCTTTGCCCTTAGGATACGTTTTCACTCGCAGTCTAAATGTAACTCTGGTTGTGTTGAGCGCTTTAAATATGGCGGCGCAGTTATACTGATTTAAATCAAGTCGTACACCTTGCCCACTTGATAAATCAGTCACTAAAAAATTAAGATGGTGTCATTGTTATTCCATTTCTAAAGTACGCGTATTTTAAGGTGGCTGTCTTCTTAATTTTCCATCAGGAAAAATAACAACGCCACTACTAACAGAAGCTGCAAACTAAACCTAAAGCAATTAAATGCATCACTTTAGGTTCAATTTTTTAAATTTTTAAAGAGCGATTTAGCTTTTAATTACCACACTTCCTGACGGTTAACTTGGCAATCTGCTGGGTCTAAATAGGGTTTTAACTCCTCAGGAAATCCGTGTTTTTCTGTTATATCTTTATCTATTTTGAAGTAGTGCTCTATTGATTGATATAAGTGTGTACCAAGCGGGATTGATGTATCCATAAAGGTCATGGCTGTTGCATATTGCAGCGAATCCCACTGACGATTAAAACCACCTACGTAAAATGTCGGTTTAGTGAGTCTATAATGCTTAGGGTACTTTAATGGCACCATGAGAGACACAAACACGCGTGAACCACCACGGGCTGAGCCTACATTGCGCTCATTTGCACCAAAACAAACAATGTCTTCGTAAGGTAAATAAAACGGTTTTCTAAACAAAGTATGAGGGGTTTTTACAAGCCCTGTATGGCGATTAAAATAAAAATTATCTCGGTGCGATAATATGGCGCGGTGTTTTAAAGTGAAAAAACCCAAACCAAAGAGCGTCACATAGATTGAAGCCATCACCCAGAAATATTCAAACCCGTTCATAAAAATCGCAAAAATATGAAATAAGAAAGTCAATAAAGCCAGGCTCGTACAACCAAAGCCAAGAATAGTAAATAAGTTTGACCATCCTCCAAACCATGAAATAGCAAGTTGTTGCCCATCTCCGCGAACCCAGTGCCCCTCAAGCGTTGAGCCACTATCTGGGGATGAAAGCTTTGCTGTATATTCATCAGTGAAACGCTTACTTTTAAATGTGCGGGTTTTAAACCCGCAGCCATTGAGTGCTTCGGCTTTTCTTAGTCGCGTCTCATAACTGTCTTTATGCAAATAATCTCTAGACAGTTGCTCTCTGTAGGTTTGTCTATCATCAAAGTATTTGCTTCTGTTTTCGGCTCTCCTTTTATTTTCTGCAGCTTTTTCGGGGTTATTTTTTCTAAACTCTTCTAATCGCACCACTGCTTCTTCATCTAACGCCAGTTGTTTGATGGTTTTGTCTTTTGATCTGGTAGGGTCTCGATTTGGGTTTTCAGCGCACCACTGGTTAATCGCGTTAACACGGTTTTCTCTTTTTATTTTTTCTCGTTCTTCGTGAGTTAAACCGTCTTTTTGTTCAGCAAAATAGCGCTCAAGATCCTCATCACTAATAAGGTTATCAAGTAAGTCATCAAGTTCGCTTGATTTCTCTGAGCTTTTATCATCACTACTCATTGTTACTCCTTTATTTGCTGTACTTCTTGTAAATTTTTTATAACTTAGCTTTTTATAACTTAACAATGGCTTGGCTGATTACTTGGCCAACGAAATTAAGATGACACCCATCTTAACTATTCAGAGTGAATATCGTTTTTATTCTTCAATTTGCGCGGCGTAAAGCCCCGCCTACGCAAATTTAAACAGCTATATTACATCGCCTGTAGGCGGCAGTTTACCTCGTGCATGGTTTGATTTTTTTCTACCTTATGACTAAGATGCGCGTATTTAAAGTGGCTCTCTTCTTAATTTCCTTTTTACTTCCTTAGTCGTCAGTGTGCCAATAAACCTAGATGGGTGCATAACCCCTAGGCTTGAATTCCATTTTTAATTTTTATCAGAATCCTAGTTGCATGCTATACATAAAATCATCTTTTAAGGTATTCCCATAAACAACTGCAGTGCTAAGCGCTTTGCTTTGTATTTCCATGTTAGTTTTTCGATACGCTCAGGCTCACCTTTAAAATGCAGCCAAGGTTTGGTTATTTCTTCGTTCGGTGTCGCTCTGAGCCAATTAAAATGCGCAGCCTCTTTATTAAATTTCTGCCAAATTTCGACTTGTTGAGCAAGCGAAAAATCGCTCCAAAAATTATTGGGTCTGTCATTTTGCTTATCAAATTCAGCGGTGAGTTCATCAAGGTGGCGGCAGTTTTCATACTCAGGCACATCAGGCAGTGGTTGGTTGTTATCCATAAACCGCACTACTCGTTCCCAATATAAATAGCAGTTCATCGGGTTATTTGAGTTATCAGGCACTTGAACAGCTATTTTAGTCTCAGGGTATTTATCCTCATCAATATGACTAATAAAAGGCACAAACCCCATTACACCCGGGCGTGTTGCCACTATATCAAGGTGGCATACAATATCAGCCCATTTAAAACAACAATTACCCAGCTCATCACGCTCTTCACAACCAGGTATCTTATAGGTAAAGCCGACTAACTGTTTTTTTCTGTCAAAATATATTTGCTTTTTAGGGAGGTAACTCTCTGTTATTGGTAATAAATTAAGAAAAAACAGGTTCCAAGAAAAAGTAAGTGCGGGCACCCACCAATGGTAAGGTTCATCCGAATATGTCATCACAATACAAGATAAAAAGAATATAAAGCTCAGAACACCACCAATAGCCATAGGACCAAAAAGCAAAGCTCTAGCAGCACTATTCCCGCACATTTCTATTTTATATCGCTCTGGGTGTTTTTGAATTGCTTTTTGCTTTCTTGCAGGTAAACCATATAAATAGCATAAACCTTTGAATTTACTCTTAAGGCTATTTAATCTCTCAGGGTAAAAAAAACAATTAAATCGCGTTTTTTTAGGCATGATATCAACGGCTAGGTAGTCATTATTTTGCATTACTTTCCTTATGCAATTGCTAATTCAAGTGAGGCATTTTCAATTGGCTTTTCAAACGCATCAAAATCTATCGGTAAAGTTAGACTTTCGTTGTAAATAAGTGTTGATGTTATTTCAACATCAAACACACTAATGTTCGGTGATTCAATTTCAAACTCATAGGTGGCTGCATTTAAGCTAAGGCTATTTTCATCAAATTCAGATAAATACTCTTTAGTGCCTTCAACCCAGCTTGAATTTCTATAAACATTTAACGTTGTTGGATGCCGCCATGAGTATTTTACATCTAAAAGCAACTCGGATTTCCCGACTATGAACATTGGTAATTCAACTTTTACTGTATGGTAATTGCGACTATCAAAAAAAGTAGGAGTATTAACAGTCACCTTAGGCGAGAATAATACGCTTTGGATATATTTAAAATATTGGTTTGGATCTGAGAAAGTATTGTAAATGGCTTCGTCTTCTCCAGCAAATACGCCTCGCTTATTTTTGGCAAACGGGCCAAACTTTGCCCATATTTCTAGCTTGCTATCGGTTAACCACACAGCAAGTAAACCAAATACGATAGAGCCTAATAATAATGCCCACCCCCATGGTCCAAGACTTGCGAATAGTATAGAGCAAATTAAGATGACACCCATCTTAACTATTCAAACTGAATGTCGTTTTTATTGTTCAATTTGCGCGGCGTAAAGCCGCGCCTACGCAAATTTAAATGGCTGTTTTCTTCACCGTTTATTATGTCGCCATGTTAGCCAGCAACGTGCCAATAAACCTAGACAGCATTTATGCTGCCTAGGTTTGAATTCCTTTTCTGATTGTTAAAGAGCAATAACTTTTAAACACCCGCAATAATTTGCATTGCAAGGGTTTTCATCAGGCGTTTCCAGTATGGGGTGTTGTCTGGTTGGTTTAGGCTTTCATCTATTGGCCACTTTTCCCATGGTTTGGTGATTTCTTTATTTGCCCAGCGTTTAGGATTGGTGATGGCGCCGTCAAAATTAAAGCGGTAAATATCATCATCAAGTTCTTCTTCTATTTGCTTCATCTGCTTGTAGCTCATTAAACGCCAGTACTTTTCAGGGCGGTTATTTTGCTTATCAAAGTCGTGTGTTATCGGGTCAAGGTGACGAAATGGCTCTATTTCGGGTGAATCAACGAGCGGTTTGGTTAAATCCATAAAGCGCACAACGCGCTCCCATGTGTATTTGCAGTAGTTTGGGTTTTGTGGGTTGTCTTTTACGCGTATTTCACTAAATGCACCATGGTGGTTTTCGTAATCTTTATGGGCAATATACATTGCATGGGTTACACCATGGCCCTGTGAGTGGTTGGCTTTAGAATAAAACGCTTCTATATCCTCAAACGGAAATGTCGAATGGCCGTGCTCATTTTTTTCGGCATTATCAACCGACCACGTAAAGTTCACTGTTTGGTTTTGACGGTCAAAATATACTTCACGTTTAGGTAGAATATAACGCGCTAATATAGGGCTGAAGTTTAAGAAAAAAAGATTAAAACCGATTGCAGGTAATACAAACCAAAATGGAAAGTCTTCTGGTGTTGATGTAAATTGTGAATAAAACCATACCCCAAAAAATATAACTGAGACAATTGAACCTGTTACTCCCAAAAGAATAGGTCCCAATACTAACCCTAACGTCCAATCTGCTGCATTATGAAAACCCAAGTAGCGGCCTTCATTATCCAAGCTTTGAGGCTGTACTTTTTTATTATCCTCTTTTTCTAATAAAAATCGGACAATCATTAACCCTTTAGGTGAACTATATTCATACTTTTTTGAGGAAATATAGTGTTTAAAGTTCTGAGAGTTCTCTATTGCTCTTGCATTTAGTTTTGCAAATTTATATGAAATTGACATGAATATCCTTTTGCCCACTCAAGCAGCTATTTACTGCTTGAGCTAAATCCTATTTATTTCTTTGTTTAACTACAAATCAATCATTAAAAATGAAGTGAATTTTTGCCACAACGTTTTGCCAAATTTAATCTCGCTTTCAGCTTTTATATTATCCGCATATTTCCATGGGAACTTAAATATATCCGGCGGTGTTAGCTTTCTGATAGGTTTACCCGTCAATAAGTTATTGAGCTGTTCTTCATCATTAAATCCTTTTAAAAGCTCATCATCGGCTTTAGACATTTCTTTTAAAAATGATTTGTCAACGCGATACCAAAAATACTTAGGGCGGCCATTGGCTCTATCAAATTCAGCGGTGGTTTTATCAAACTCACGGTAATATTCAAATTGCGGAATATCGGCTAATGGTTGAGTAACATCCATAAAGTTTTGTAGTAATTCCCAATGGATTAATGAAGGAGCAACCTGATTAGCATACGTTTTTTCATATCTCATACTTTTTTTAAAATGTAAAAGCGTAAAACCTCTATTTGGGAAGCCACTATTAGGATTATGGGCCACTTTGTAATGCGCATTGAATTCTTCAAATGGTAATTCGTCTAAGCTCTTTGCGTCACTTGTAGGAATTGCCATTTTTCCTGTTACCCGATTAAATATAACAGCCAGATTGTACTTTTTTCTTATAAATGGCCAAATAATGAAATTTAATGATTTTGAAACTACTAAATAACAAAATAACATAGTAACAATATCTCCAGCCAAACTAACCGAACCTAGTAACAATGCAAATAGAGGAATAAGAAAAGCTGATAACAAGGCTATAAAATGTAATAAGACCCATGAAAATATTATCAAGTCAATTATATTGGATGGATTCGTTGATAGAGCTAATGTTAAGTTACTTGTCTTTGCACAAAAAATAGAACGATACTTTTCATACCTACCATTTAGGTTGTTTTTATAAAAGTTTTTTTGACTACTGTCATAACAATGCCCATACACTTTCCCTCTTGGGTATATTGCTTGCTTACTCTGATAACGGCAATACATAGAGTCACGTTCATCTTTAGCTATTTCATTTCTAAACCTTTCATTTTGCGTACCTTTATAAGCTGCTAAATCATACTGCTCAAGCATATTCTATTTCCTTTATTATCCATGCCTTATCGGGCACTTCGCCGTCGTCCCATTCATTTCGCTCATCAATGTCCACATAAGGCAGGGTCACATGTTTATCTAAGCGATATTGTACTTTTACTTGCCAATCGACTTCAAAGTGTTTTGGCCACATTGATAATATCGGTATGGTATATTTGAACCCAGTGATGGCACCGGATTCAGTATTCTCTTTTTGGATTATTTGCCAATTTTTATGATCGTGACGGAATTCCTGCTCAAAGTGTAAAACTCCCTCATCTTCTATCTGGTAAACTTGAACGAAAACCTCTGATTGCCCTAAAGCAAAATTTGGTGTGTCTATATCAATAGTTAATTGGCAATGGGTACCGGTGAGTTTTTTTAGACCTAATGTGACACTTGGGTTCATCAGTGTACCTACTAATGCGGCGTAACACTCTTTTGGTTGATCAAGCCATTTTTTATAACTACCGCTACAACGGTCATCTGCGTCTTTTGCAAATGGGCCATTTTTAGTCCAAGTTTCTAATTCATTATCGGTGACTAATATAGCAATAATTGCAATGATCAAACCGACTGCGATTATTGCCCACCCTAAAGGTGTAGTAAATAAAGCAGCACCAAGATATATAAAACCAGCTACAGCGACAGCTCCACTTAATGCATGAAAAAATGCTGCATCCATATCATTTTTCTGCGAAGATTTGTATACATCCAAAACCGTAATAGCCAATGTTAAGATTAGACCAACAGAGCCTATTATTTTTGTAACTTGTACTGATTTAATAATTAGATCGATTTCTGTCTTTAAGAAACTAGACAATCTTGGAATCTTAAATGAAGCAGCTTCAACTGAAAGAGTAGCTAGACTGAAAATAACATTCAATGAATCGGCTAGAAACTTAGCATCTACCTTGTCTCCTGCCTTAAATTTTTTAATCATTTCATTAGCATTAAACATTTCAAATGCTAACATCACCATTGGTAAGTTGTGCTCTAAAATTTTCGTGCCTTTGAGCTTAACAGTATCCACAGCTCCTAGTTTAAAGTCTGGGTTATCATAATAGAGCGCATACCTGTTGGCTTTAGGTACTACTACTAACTCACCCTCGATCGAATCATACCTACCGATTAAGTCATTATAGTCAGTCCAGTTTTTAGGGTTAAAATAACCTTTGTTGCTGCCAAATGCTTTAGGGTCTTCAGCTGCGATTACATTTTCTTTACTATCGTAAATAGTTACTGCATTTGGTGGCGGATTTTTCACGCTTTCACGTAGCATTGCACGCCTTTGCTGCCTGTTTTTTTGCGTACGCTTATAGTTCGTAATGCCAATTACTGATGGGTTATCACCTAATACAGCACCAGCTTGTTTAACATGTATATCTGCAAAGTCACTAATTCCAAGCGCTTTATTATAAGAGACCATCAAGTTTCTAATTTTTACAGTGTGCGGTTTTAAAACGCCGTTTTGATATTGACTCGCAACTCGCCCCCATGCGGCAGTTAAATAGCCCACCGCATCTTTAGCTTTACCAAAAAACTCTTTTAAACCTTTATTAGCTAATAAGCTGTCTTGCTCTTGTTTTTCTTCTATCAACTTTTTATGAATGCGCTTAAACTCTTCAAATCTAAATTTAGCTTCGCCGTTATTTTTTTCTTCCGGCAAGGTGTTTAATACAACACTCCCCGGCTGATTTATATCGAAGTGACCTTCTGGGATCATAAAGCAGTCAGATAACCAATTGCCTTGCTCAAACGTTGCTTTTAAAAAGCTTTCTATTGCACTTGTGGCTTTATTTATATTCTTTTTACGCTCGTTTTCAGCAGGTAACTTTTCTTTCCAAGGCCTGAATACACCAGTTGAAACATCGTCGATACTCAGTATATTTAATACATTAGTAATAAAATTAAAGCCAAATAAATAATCTACATTTTCAAGGGCTACCCAATCATTCATTACTGGAGCTAAACCAATATAATCACTTTGCTTAGACGTTAAAGGTGAGTCGTTATTTAAGTCTTGTAAAAAATCAACAAACTCTTTTTGTGCTATTGGTAACTCCTTTAAATATTTCTCTAATTTGTCATTTGACAAGTATTGCTCTAGATATTCTTTGTCTAGATGCTTTGCTCCACTACGTAAAAACTTTGCACCAGAACTTAAGTCTGCATATCCCTCTTTTTTGGTTTTTATAGGAGTCATCGAAGTTCGATGTGGGAATATATAATGATCGCGCATCACTTTTTCATGCAAATCATCATTTAGCATCGCTTGATAAGCCAACACACCTGAATCATAATGTTTCTTATCTGTTAGCTTTTTATTCTCAAGCTGTAGCTGTAAAAAAATCACTTGGCACTTATTTAACAGAGAAAGCGCTATGCCACCTGGGTCATGTATTGTAATTTGCCCTTCACGCTCTGCTACTGCTAAATCAATTTGTTGACAGCGAGCGTTTCGTAATGAATCAGCTAATCCCTGGTCTTCAACATGTGTAGGTGAAGTGGCGTTAGCACTTTTTTGTCTTGGATCATCTTTGTACAGTCCGCCGAGGCTCACAATATACTGCCATGACCATTGGGCGATGGAAAAAGCAACTTGTACCGTGGGGTCACTAAGTGAACCTGGCTCACAGTTTAAACCATTTGTTTTCTTAGGCAGCAAGATTGTTTGGGTAACTAAACCCGAATATGAACGCTCGTTTTTGCCAAATTCAGTTGCCAAATCAACTTCAGATAAACAACCATTGTCAACAGCTGCAATTTCACGCCATAAATAACCATTAACGAATATATAGTAAAAGCCGTTTAAGTTACTAACAGGTCGTTCGTCTTCTCCTAACACTTGAAATTGCGCAGGTTTAGCTTTGTTTTTATCAAGGGACGCCTCGGTAAAAACGGTTGGTTTTACCGAAATAAATTGCGCTTTATTGTCATCACTTGGCGGATTATCTAAAGTATAAGGTTGTGTATAGCCGAAAGGTATATATGAACTCCCACATTCACCCTTTATCTCCGAATCTAATTTAATTAATCCCATATTAAGCACCTGCTGTAAAATTAATTGACGCGTTTTTGCCACTGATATTTTGCTTATCTGCGATTGGCACTTTTTGCTCACTTGCACCTTGAGTCGCTTTTATTGCACCAAGCGATGCATCGTTACTATCAACACCTTTGACTAAAATACTCGCTCCATGTGTTGTTTCTGCATCACTCAAACTATCCCTCACTTGCACACTCAATCCCCTTGGTGCGGGGCCGCCGGATTGCATAAGTGGCGCAGGTGGGGTGTTTTTAGAATTAGAGATCATCGGGTCACCTTGGCGTACAGCGGGTTTACCTTCAATTAATACATTAAACGAGCCCATGATAAATTCAGCTTCACCGTCGTTTTTCTTACTCGCGACGCCTTTTTTATCACCAGGGGAGTCACCTGAGCTTTGTGAAAAAGTGCTATTTATATTAGCGGCGCCATTGCCATTGACTTTTACTGAGCTGGCAACATCTGTAACGTCACTTGATTGCGCTTTATTTGCGTATGGAATTGGTACAACGCTAGTCCCAATTGTGGTTAAGCAGACATCCACCGTCATAAGTTTACCGCCACTATCTTGATGTACAGCGGTGCGACCATTTATCAGCACATTTTGCCCCGATACAGCTTGTACTTGTGGTGCTTGTGAAGCTGTATCTTTAATAAGCTGCTCTTGGTTACCGGCTTGCCAACCTAAATGCGTTGATACTAAATCTAAGAATGCTTGCGCGTTACTAACGGGTTTATTTACATCCATATTAGTTTGCGGTTCATTCCATGGCAGCCTTGGTTCGTTTTTTTGGCTATCCCATTGTGGCGGTGGAATAATATAATCAGGTATAAAAATATTTACCATTTCACCGAGGGTTTTCTCGCGGTATTTTGGCCTGGCAATCTCAGCTAAAAAGGCGGCGTCACCACTGGCTTTATCTTCAAAAATAGCGATACCGTTAGCTTTACCTAGCGCACCATTACTGCGGGCGCTATTGTTAAGCCCTAGCAATGTTGAGTTGTTATGTCGCCATGTTACTGAGCCACCGGTGCGCACATCAGCGCTTAGCGCATCAATATCATATTGTACGCTGCCTGTTTGTTTGCCTGCTGCGGCGTTAATATAAGGCATTATTTTTCACTCCTTGAAATTTTGACTAGCTGCTCATTAGGTGCATTAAAAATAGCAAATACTTGCTCAAGTGAGCGCGTAAGCGGGTTGCATAAATAGCTTTGTGCTAGTGTAAGTGCCGCTAATGAGTTTGCATTACCTTGATGGCCTATCGTCGTTGCTAACTCTGCACACTCAATGAGCGGCTGGCTTTTTTTGTACAATTTTTGTGTGTAAGCAAACCATTTTTTTTGCCAAGTCAGTGATTGTTCGCCCGCAAATAAATAACGGTCTTGGCTGGTGCAATTGGCCTGCGCTAATTGAGCCGTCATTTGGCCGTCATATAATTGCGCGGTAAGCTTGCCTTGCGGGTGTATTAACAGTGCATATCCACCTTCGCCATATATAACGCCCGGTGGGCCGTTTAATACTTGCACGGTGCAGCGTTTAGCTTTTTCACTCACATATTGATAGCTATTACATGAATCCACAGCGATTACTAAGGTGTCGTTGTTTATGGTGGTTAAGTCACATGTTGGCATCTGTGAATAGGCGGGTATTTGTTCTGCAATACACTCTTGGAGTAGCTCAGCGAGTGTTTCATCGCTTATCAGTGGCTGTTTAATTTCATCAACGGGCAGTAAAAATACAATTTGGCTAATGCGGTTTGTTTGCCTTAACGTAGCTATATCAACTTGCTCAAGTAGGTGCGAGAGCATTAATAAACAGCGCGTGACTCTATCGAGTTGCGCAAGTTCGTCTATTTCAACAAAAATATACGGCGCATCTAAACTAATATCACATCGAATTAATGCTTTACTTGGTTTAGAAAAAAGCATTTTATTAGCCACTGCAGTATACAAGCTGCTTGATGTACAGCCGGCAGCATTAATATGATAAAGACTGTCAAAAGTAAGTTGTTTCATATTAATTTTCTTTACCGCTATTTTGTTCTGAGGCAACGAGTATTTGACTATTTTCGCCTACTTTTTCAAGACTAATATGACCGCGCCAAAGCAGAGAAAAGCACTGGGCGTCGGAATCAATTACTAAGGTGTCGCAGCGCATGGTTAGCCGCTCGCGGGCTAGTGTATTTACCACTTCCACAATAGGTTTTTGGTACGGCAGTTCTATACGTTGTTGTTGTCCGTATTGTTGTAATGGATAAAGCCCTGTTAACTGACACGCCCAGCCTTTGCCAAACTCGGCTGCAACTTGCTGATCAATGGGCGCTGTGTTGTATAAATCTTTTGGCTGTGTTGTTTTAAACGGGTAGTCTCCCGCCATAAGTGCTGTTTCGTCTATTTCTGGTAAGCGTTCAACTCGTGGCGACCAATGGCTTGGTATGGCCGAAAAGCTTGCGACCGGTGTGCTGTGGCTAGGTTTTCTAAGTAATGAGTTAGCGTATTCAACACTGGGTAACTGCTGGCCAACCGCGTGCTTATTTTTAAGTTTAAAACCACGGCCGATTGGGTTTTCTAAGAACGTGTTGCTCTCGTTATTTAGCTCTTTGCCACCAAAAGCCTGCATATAATTGAGTGCCACTGGGGTAATAATATCTGGATCTGTAGCGACTGGTCCAAGCAACGAGCGTCGCCAATAACGCGCTCCGGTTACACGTAAACGCTTTTTAAACAAAGGTTGCGAAGGCGAATCAAGGCCCAGCTCAACCTCAATAACGCGCGCGTCTTTTCCTTTTGGCGGATAAGCAGTGCAATTACCATATACTTCAAAGCCATACTTAAAAGCCACCTGCTCGTTTACTTCACAAATCGGTGAGCTATTAGGATCGCCTTGGTAATCATCAGCAATAACAATCTCAGGGCCTGGTTCAATCGCGGTCACGTTGCCTTGTTCATCAAACTCAAAGCTTTGTTTAACCACCACTACTTGACCTTCAGTACTGTCTTCTAACCAGCCGCTAAACGTGCTGGCTTGCCAAGGAGAAAGATTATGAAGCATGAACGTTCTCCACTTTTTCACTTAACAGTAATTGCCACTGCGATGCACTTTGCTGGACATGAAATAAACCACATGCACTTGTTAAATCAAAATGTGGGGCAATAACACGTTGTACTAAAGAGCCTGCTAATTTAGCGAGTTTTTGTGCGCTATTGGCTTTGGTAAAACTAATGCCCATTAAAAGTTGCTCACCTGCTTGCATTGCAAACGCTTGCCTTACGTGCTCGGCATCATCAAGGTTAATGCCGCTTTGCGGTTTTACTGCATTGTTATCACTGACGACTGACATTTTTTCAGCTTTGGCAAGCGGCCTATCTGTTAATGTGAGCCACGCTGCATAAGCACTTGGTTGTGTTACTGCGATGGTCATTAAATCCATCACTAATGGCAGCGCTTGTTTATAAACAAAATGACTTAATACAAACGAGCAGTGCTCTGGATTTGCTTTGCAAAATAATGCACAGGGTTCGTACCAACGCGTGTCATTAAGTAAACCCGCTAAAGCGAGTAATTGTGCTTTTTGCTGTTCATCTGCGGTTTTTGCAAACACTTTAAATAGCTTATCGCTTACATCGTCATGCCCTGCACAATAACTATTTACTAACGCAGCAAAGGCAATCTCAAAATCTTTGTGTAATACCGCTGCGAGTAATTCACTGGTTGTAAGAGGTTGTGAAAATAATAAGGTTTTAACCACGTTTTGGGGTTTTTCTTTACCTTCAAGTACACTGGTGCGTAGCGCTTTTAAATCGTTAAGCTGCCAATGCTTTAAATTATGTTGAAGTAATTCACACTGCGCTAATTGCTCACTGCCTCTTAAGCTATGAAAGTAGGCAGTAAAGTCATCAATAGCAGTAATGAATAAATCAGCCGCTATTAAACGATATACTTCACTATGTTCGCTATTTTGCTGTGCAAGTTCACACAAAGCCTGCCATGTTAACTCGCTTACTTGGGTTAAGTTTTGCGCTGAAAAATAATCTGTTGGCGCTTCGCCTGCCAACTCACTTAAGGTATATAAATGATTGAGCATTTGCGTGTCGATCACGCTAAAACGTGCCAGCGAAAACGCCCCTTGCTGCAACAGCTTTTGCCGGTGCTTTAACAAGGTGGTGAGGCGCTGATTATGAAGTTTTACTTTATATACAGGTGCGAACATAGTGCTAATTAAGCCTAATTGGCCAGCCAGCCAAGGTAAGGTCTTGCTCGCTGTTTGCTGTAATATCTTGCCCTTCAAGCACGATAGTGCCGTCTGCATATACCTCAACACTACCCTTGGCCGTTTGTAGGCTTACACTTTGCTGGGCTTCAATAACGATATGCCCTTGCGAATTATTAATTTGCGCGGCAGGTGCTTGATCCGCTTGCGCTAAGAGCGCCGTTACAATAAAGCCTTGTGCGCTATGTACAAGTAATACATTAGCCCCTACTTCTGCGATGCTGACATGTGCGCCTTGCGCAATAACTTGATGTTCAACATTATTAATTAATACCGCTTTTACACGGCCAAAACTGTCGACACGACTCACACACGCTAAATGTTGATCGTGATTGAATATACTTTGGATCTGAGCGCTCATAATAAACTCCTTTTCAACTAGTTATTACTAATTGCACTGCCTTTCACGGCGATATTACTGGCCGATAAAGTAATACTTGTCGCATCAATGGTTAAGTTACCACCGGCATCAATTTCAATACTCGCACCGCCTTGACTCAATTGCAGTGATCCTTGACCATCCGCTTTAATGGTAATATTTGCGCCACTACTAATTTCTATATCGCCATTGGGGGCTTGCAGTTCTAAATTGCCGTCAACCGAATATGCACTAACATCTTGTTCACCTTGTAATTTAAGCTCTTGATCCGCTTTAAGCTCTAAGCTGCCATCGGTTGCTTCAATACGTGTGTTTGAGGTGGCTTTGAGGGTTAAATCTGCCGCCGATGTTACTGTGATATCCCCTTCGCGGGTTTGCATTTGCAAGTTATTCTCTACCCGCGTAGTAAAGTCATTGGCAACCGTAAAGGTGGCGTCGTTTTCAGCAACAAATTGCAGATTTTCTTTCGCTGATATTTTTACATCGCCATCTACAGACTTAAGCGTTGCTTGATGTGCGCCATTAGTGGCATCGAGTAATAGTTGGTTTTTATTATTTTTATTAGCAAGGCTAATTTTTTCTTCGCCTTTTTTATCATCCATTATTAAACTGTGGCCAGCTTTAGTAACGAGCTTATTCTCGGTCGGATTTTGGCTGGTAACTGGGTTAGGTGCATTTTGGTTGTATAACGCACCTAAAATAATGGGTCTGTCTAAATCGCCATTTTCGCCACAAACTAATACCTCAGTACCTTGTGTAAGCGGAAAGTGCATGCCATGACCACTGCCACCATAAGGTTGCATTAAGCGTGTTGGGCGGCTTTGTTGGCCTTCACCATCTTGATTAAATGGCAGTTTTACTACGTAATTACCATCATCATCAATTTCTTGCTCTACTAGTGCGTTAAAAGTTGCAAATACACGTCTTTCTGGAAGTAACTGTGCTTTGAACTGTTGGTCCGATGGGACCAAGTACGCCTGATTTTTATAAGTTAAGCCTTTTACGTTAGCGCCATATTCCACACCCGCTTGCTGGCTACCTTTATGATCAACACGCACAACCAAATATTGGCCATTATGATCTGGATGATCATAAATAGTTAAAATCATTCCTGGTCTAAGCGCCCTGCAATCACTGTCGATAATCAATTGCTCTCGTTGACAATCAAACGCTTGCTGACGCGTTTTAGCAAGCGTATTGCCCTCGCCAGAAGTTGCATAGTTATTACCATAATGACTGTCTTCACCAAATCCTGGTTGCGAAGCGCTATTTTGCGCCGATACCTGTAAATTACCTGGTGCGCGGTAGTTATAATCGTTTAACGCAATACTTTGCGGCTGAAGTTGGCCTTGGCGACTAATTGCGAAGATTGTTTCGCTAGTACGTACTTGCCCAGATGGTGGTACATAACTTAAGTTTACTTCATCAAACAGAGCCGCAATATCTTTGCTGCTATTGCATACTTTAAAAGTGCAATCCGCGTCAGTTTGCTCAACAAAACTATAAACAAAGCCATGTTTACGCATTAAACGCGTAACAAATTCATAATCAGTTTCGTTATATTGCACTGTCATATCGAGGCTAGGGCCGCTGGCTTGCATGCTAAATTTTTGCATTGGGAAGCCCGCTTTATTAAACACACTTTTAATAATGGCAGCGGGATCCATCGCTGTAAAAACACGATTGGAATGTTGATGCTTAAGTAAAGTTAAATAAGAACTCAACACTAACGTGTAATGATAACCTTGGTGACTTTTACCATGGGCTACAAAACGACTTAGTAAACCTGAGATAGTCCGATCTGTCATAGACCACACCAAACTCAAACTGGCATCTTTACCTAGCAACGTTTGCGCAGTTAAATGTTCCTGACTCAATACTTGAATATTAAATTCATAGTCTTCACATAAGCTATCATTAATTGATGTGAAGTCAGTTACCTGCACCATGCCATCAGGTAAGCCTTGTATACTTACGCTAAAATGACTGGTATTCGCTTTATGTTCACTAAAGATGTCCATGAGTCCCATTTTCAATCCTTTTTTATCTATTAAATTAGGCGTTATCGGCAAATATTGCGGTGATTTCGTCTTGCTCATCAACCGTTAACGTTAAAATATCTGGCATATCTTCTTGCGCCATATATTCCAAAATAGATTTAGCAATTCCCGGTAAAATTTGTCGTTCAATGACTGCATTTACCATCCGAGCACCGCTGTCTGAAAGCTGGCATTGCTGAGTTAACTTACTCAATACACTTGCATCAACACGCAGTTGCATTTTATGATTTGTAGCAAGACGCTTAGCAATCGCTTCTAGTTTTAAACTAACAATTGCTTGCAGTGCATCTTGATCAAGCGCTAAATAAGGCACTACTTGCATGCGTGCAAGTAAAGCTGGTGCGAAGAATTGTAGTAACTGTGGCTTAATTAATTCACTTAACGCACCAATTGACGGCACTTGCCATGGGCTACCATCTTCATTAATCGGTGCATCCGTTGGATTGAGTGCGTCATTAATGGCTTGCTGCTGCTCAGTCGGTTGTTCTACATCATCGTCTTGCTCTGGACTCAAATCGATCACTGTTGGTGGTGTGCATGCATCAATTAGCTCTGCTGAACCTAAGTTAGACGTCATGATGATCACGGTGTTTTTGAAGTCAATTTCACGGCCTTCACCATCACGCATATTGCCGCGTTCAAATACTTGATAAAACATGTTAAGCACATCTTTATGCGCTTTTTCTACTTCATCAAGCAAAATTACTGAGTATGGGCGCTGTCTTACCGCTTCAGTTAATACACCGCCTTCACCGTAACCTACATAACCAGGAGGTGAACCTTTGAGCTGCGATACTGTATGCGACTCTTGATATTCACTCATATTGATAGTGGTTAAGAACTTCTCGCCACCAAACAATTGCTTAGCTAAACAGCGGGCTGTTTCAGTTTTACCAACACCGGAGGGTCCGGCAAGTAAAAAGACCCCTAACGGTCCTTGTTCATTACTGATCCCCGCTTTGCTGACACGTAATGCTTGCGCAATTTTTGTCATACCCGCTTGCTGCCCGATCACTTCTTGACCAATTGCCGTTTCTAAATTAATGAGGTTACTGATCTGATCTTTAACCATGGCACCAACAGGTACACCGGTCCACTGAGAAATTATTTGTGCCACTGCATCAGCGTCTACTTCGCTAAATAAGCCATTATCTTGACTGTTTTGCTCTTTTAAAGTTTGGCGCAAGCTAAGTAGTGCAGCACTGTCTTGTTCGCTTGCATTGGTTGCTTGTTTAAACTCGTTGATCTGGCTTAAAGTGGCAATTTGTGACTCACGAGCACTGGTTAATGCAGCAAGTTTATCTTGTGCAGTATTTAACTCTTGCTGTAAGTACAATAACTTATCCATATCGACAGCTAAACCTTGCTCGCTTTCACTGGCAATACTGGCAATCCGAGTTTGTAAATAATTTATATGCTCTCGCTCAGATTCAATTGCAGCTGGATCAGTTGCAAACGACATTCTGACGCGAGCTGCTGCTGTATCAAGTACGTCAATTGCTTTATCTGGTAACTGACGACCTGTGATATAACGAGCTGACAATACAACAGCCGCTTCAATGGCATCATCGGTAATTTGGATATTATGATGTTGCTGATATTTATCTTTTAAACCCGCTAGCATAAGTTGCGCAGCTTGCTCCGTTGGCTCATCGACTTTGATCAGTTGAAAACGACGCTCTAATGCGGCATCACGCTCAAAGTACTTTTTATACTCACTCCAGGTGGTTGCTGCCACTGTGCGTAATTCACCTCTGGCAAGAGCGGGTTTTAATAAATTAGCCGCATCGCTCATACCGGCATCGCCACCCGCACCAATTAAGGTGTGTGCTTCATCAATAAACATAATGATCGGCGTGGTTGAGTTTTTAACTTCGTCAATTACTGTTTTTAAACGGCGCTCAAACTCGCCTTTAACACCTGCGCCAGCTTGTAATAAGCCCATGTCTAAGACTAATAAACGCACACCTTTTAATTCATCAGGTACTTGACCATCAATAATACGCTGTGCAAAACCTTCTACTACGGCGGTTTTACCGACCCCCGGATCACCCACTAAAATCGGGTTGTTTTTACGACGACGACATAACACATCCACCATCATGCGTATCTCGTCGTTTCGCCCGAGTACAGGATCAATTTTTCCTTGCTTAGCTTTTTCGGTTAAATCTTCACAATATTCATCAAGCGCGCCGCCACCTTCACTTTGGCCATTATTTTGCGTTTGCTGAGCTGTTTTTGCCTGTGGGTTTAAACGCTCGCTTGAGTTTTGACAAATTTTATCGAGGTTTTCGGCTAAAAAGCGTGAGTCAATTTTATCTAGCAACGCTGGTAATTGAAGCACAGGGCTATAAGGTAATAGCTCCGTGAGTGCATCAAGCAATGCAGCACCGTTGATCCAATCACTTTTATGCTGCACATTAGCGCTCAACCATGCGCGTTCTAACCATTCATATAAACGACGAGAAAACACCGGCTTACTTTGGTTACCCGCAGGTTGGCGATTTAAAAAGTCAAGCAACTCATGCCATACCGCATCTTGATTAATATTAAAAAAGTGAAATATTTGTTCTAAATCGCCACTACTGCCCTCTTCCATCAACTTAATTAGTAAGTGTTCAGGCAGCACTTCAAAATGACTACGACTGCTAGCAAACCCTGCAGCAGACTCAAGCGCGGTCGCGGTATGGCCATTTAGCTTGTCGATAAGTTGTTTAATGCCTTTTGCATCCATTGTTTTGTCCTTAAATCTGGTTTCTTACTAATGTTGATATTGAAGATGGGTATAGCTGTGTACGGTTGTGTTTGCCGCAGCACTACCTAAATAACTGTTGTGTCCAAGTATTAACGGTGACACACCGATTGCCTGTTGCTCTACAGCTTCGTTAGCCACTTTGATTTGGCATAACCACTGCACATTATTTGGTAAGTGAGTGCTTAATAACGCCGCCATTTTTTTACCTTGCTCATGCAAAGGGTTCAAACTAATGGCAGTTTCACTGTCTACAGGGCCGATGGCAATTGTTAAAATACTGCCACTTACTAATACTTTGCTACCTAATACCGCAGAACCACCAAGTACCATTTGGGCATCATCACCAAATGTACTTGGGGCATCAATTGTTTGCCAATTAGCGCGGGTATCGTCAACGTGCAGCTCTTTCACTGCAAGTGTATGTTTAAGTAGTTGAGTTAAGCCTGCTGCACTGGTTTGTTTTAAGCTAGCAATGCCGCATTGTACTTTTTGATCTGTTTTTGTAGATAAAATGGCTTCTATTAAATGATCAAATTGATCTGCACCACGTCCTGCAACATTGATTTGTGACTTTTTCCACGCCTGAAAAAGTTGGCAATATAAAATATGATTAAACATATCTAAAAATTGCCGAACCCTGTCACCACTTTCGTCATCACTTGCTGCTTGCTCTAACAGGTAATGTGGCATCGGCGCATCAACACCATACAAACCCAAGAATGACGTTGATAAACTGAGTCGCCCGCGTCCTTGGTTATCTAAGCTACACGCACGTACATCGGTTGCTGGAAAGCCAAGCTCTTTATAGGGCTTAAACATCACCCGCTCACTAATGCCTTTGTCAAGTTCGTGAGGCGTTGCCCAATGCTTTTCAATTAAGCTCATCGCTTTAAATAAATTAAACTGCCAAGGCTTAGCAATTAATTGCTCAATCGGTTTGGGCAATTTAGCCCAAACGGGATGCTTTATGGCTGGTTCATGCACACTCATAATTGATAACTCTTGCCCGGCTCAATATCCCAACACCAGGTTTTATAGCTAGGAATAGCATTAACGCGAGTCTGCACACTTTCATTAATTGGTGCGTACATTAAAAAGAATTGGTGCAACATATTACAAAAATGATAAAGATCGGCATCGCACACAAACTTACTCTCATCGATATCAATTAATACATCTACGCCTTTAATAAAAATTCCACGCTTTATTTGGCTGATCGGAGTAGCCGTTATTTTTTGAATGCTCTCAATACGCAAGCGATTCTCAGCTTTTTGCGACCAATCAAATAGCACTAATAAACGTTTAAGCTCGGTTACTTGAGTTATTTGGGAAAACTTAACATTAAGTAAGCTGATCAGCTGCCAATGTTTTGGTTGATCTGGGCACGGTAAATAATTAGTAGGCCTAATAACATTCTCAACCTCGGCAATACTTGGCATATCGCGCCCGCCAATATTTAAATCACCTTCTTGCAGTAGTTGCCGAGGCCAACCTGCATTAAAAGCAGTTAAATCAACAGATAGTGTTTCTTTTTCATCATTTAGATTGAAAGGCAACTGTAAGTAATGAGTTGGCGCAGCTGCACCCACATCTTTAGTTAATACGGTAAATAGCTTTTTCTCATCTTCAAATACACTTTGATAACGAGGTGTATAATCATAGGTTTTACCACTGAGCGAGTTGCGCCCCATTACCGAATCGACGGTGCAACTGAAAATATGATCGGTACGATTTTGATCTGCGGTGATCATATAGTCGGTACGATTGGGTTCGATTCTGATTGGCTCTGCCGCTTGGGAAAATAAATTAATTGCAGGCACGCAGTTTATAAGTAGGTTTTCACGGGATAATTGGTGTCCGGGTGGTAATTTACTTGAGCCACGAAAAACTATTTCAAAGCGGTCTATATGATCTGCAAACTCAACGTCTTGCAAACCTGTAAAAGTTAAAAAGTAAAAACGATCTTTGGCATTAAAGTAATCTAGTAATAATGCATAGCCTGGATGGCTTTGCTCAGCACTCGGTAAAAGAGCCCCATCAATATTTAAATAACTGGCACTGCAACCTTTTACTTTAAGCTTTTTATTATGCTCAAAATGCGCAGGGCCAAAATCAAGTTCAGCATGTTTCTCTGCCGTTTGCAGCAGCTTAAATAAAGAGCTACATAACGGGGTATCGCCGCGTAAATAAAACTGCAAGTTTGATAAGTCATAATTTTTACGCTCACCTTGGCATACAAAACGTAAACCAATGCGCAGCTCTGCACCTAAATGTGATTCTTGGTAGCGCACATGCTCAACATCGAATGGTGCTACTGTTAGATTATGCGTGGTGGTAAAAGTAATATTTTTATGATCAACAACAGCGGTATCTGCTTTTAATGTGAGACCCTTTTCAATCATATGGGTCTTCTGCATTGCCAGCTTAGGGCTAAATTTAACTACCGTACTTGAAGGGTAATAACTAAGCAGAATAGGACATAATTGACGCAGCACTTGCTCTGACACTTCTGGTACTGATTCATCCAAGCGTTTTTGTGTGTGCGCAGTTAAATACGCCATACCTTCGAGTAAACGCTCGATATGCGGGTCGCGATCTTTTAAGGCATCAATATTTAACATGCCCGCATGCTCAGGATAATGTTGTGCAAACTGTTTACCGGCCTGCGTTAATAAACGCATTTGAGCATCAAAATATTGCTGCATTAAAATATCCTTTTCATTGAAATATTAATCACCATTTTTAGCGTGCTGCATTACATCAGCCTTACCGCCTGATTCAAACCGCGTGTTTAACTTAATACATTGGCCACTGGTTAGAAATGCTTGAATATCCAGTCGGATCACGCAATTTTCTTCACGTATTTCCATTGGAATAACATTGGCATAACGCACTCTTGGCTCATATTTCTCAATCAATTTTTTAACCTCAAACGCCAAAGTATGTTGCGAATAAGGCAAACCTTCGTAAATATCTTCAACATCGGGCAAACCATAATCAGCCAAATGCTTTAACACCCCACGGCGAGCATTAAGCAGCTCATTAAGATGGTTACAGACACTATTTTGCTCATCAGTCTGAAAACCTTGATGTCCATTACGAATGACAGGTTGAGTTAAAAAATCGAATAACGCCATGAACTTACCTCTGATAAAAGGATATGCTTGCGCATATCCTTTAAAAATTCCGACTTATCGACCTTCAGTCCAAGAGTCAGAGAACTCGATGTTGCCATCAAGGTATGTCCAAGTAATGCGCTTATAACGTAAACATACTGTTTCAAGGTGCGGATAACGCTCCTTGTCTAAGTCTTTTACGTTGTGCATTGTTGGTGAGATTGACGTAATTTTTACATCTTCCAACTTGTGGCAGAAATACTCACGCTCAGTCCCTGTGTCATCGATACGGTACCATTTAAGCTCAAGTTGCTTAAGTGTTTGACCGTTCGAGCACGCTTTATACAGATACGGTGTAGCTGCATCTACCGCTTTAGTAATTACAAACGGTTCATGCTTACGTGTACCTGTAAGTTCACCCGTGTCGTTATCTGTAGGAATGCGAAGTTCATGATCAAAGTGTAGGATCTCAATTGAACCTTCACGCTCTGCAACAGTTACAGAACCTTTGATGTCATTACCTTGGTCATCCTTTAACCACATATACGCTGGAATTGCCATTTCATTATTCTCCTTTTAGAATGAAGTGTTTCCTGTTAGTTGGCATTGGCATAAACAACCATGTTTATGCCCCCCAAAAAGCCCTCTGCTTCATGCCACTGGGGAACATGTCCCAAGTTGGATGCAACCAACTTGGGGCAATTTTTTACAAAGACGGATTATCTAACTCTAGTATTAGCGACATCGCGTCAAATGGAGTTTGCAAAACAGCTAACTTTTCGAAATGTTGCTGTACACTTTTAGGTAATTGCTTAAACTTATACTCTGCGTCTAATTCAGATACCCAAGTACTTGAAACAAAACTATCAATATCGTTCTTCACCTTGCTCGGCGTAACTGCTTTGTAAAAATAAGCTGCTTTTAAATAGCTTTCGTACTGAATTTTCATACAAGCACTCAGCGCAGAATAATGCATATAATCAATAGCAGTCTTTGTCATTTCTAAGCTAATACCATCGATTTGTAATTCAGTGCTGCTTATTTTCTTCGCATTTGAAAAACATTTATCCATCTGCTTTTCAAATGCGATTGTTGCTACCTGTAGCTTTTGCTTTGCAAAAAACACTTTATTATCACTGGCTATTGCGTTGGCTATACAAGCCAAAAGCAAACTGAGTAAACAGACCATTTTAATCATTTTTACAACCATTTATCATCGCCTTCCAAAATTATCGCTCTTTATATGAACTACTATTTCTATACGCACTATATGAAATTTTTTGTAATTCATATCTTTTAATTTTTGACACCGAGGATAACGATTCAGCCATCAGGGCAAAATCTGTATTAGATATATTAAATTGTGCAACCAAGGCCCCATTACCTACAAAAATTGCAGCTAGACTACCGAAGCTCAGCGCTTTTGTAAGTTGATCAGTATGTTTAGTGAGCTCTCTAGCTTTATCTAAATACTCTAGATTTTTTTTAGAAAACTCCAATCCACTAATATTTGGACACTTCATTTGTAAACTCCTTTTAATGCCCCAAGTTGGATGCAACCAACTTGGGGCAATTTTTTCCATCTACATTTTTACACCAACCAGCTACTCACCAAATTGACGTATTTACACTTTAAAAGCCTGCGTTAAATGCGTTTCATCGGCGGCTTGGCAGTTCATTTTTCGCCAGGCATCTGCCCTACTAATGCCAAACGCACATCAATACCTTCCACTTGGAAATGCGGCACTATGTAAGTACTAACGCGGTAATAACCAGGGTTACCCGGAATTTCAGCAACAGTCACTTTGGCATCTTTTAATGGGTGCGTTGCAATTAACGACTCATCTGGGTTGTTCATTTTCGTAACTAACGCACCTAACCAATCATTAAGCTGCTGCTCTAATTCGTGGCGTGGTTTGCTAGAACCTATGTTTTCACGTTGTAACACTTTTAAGTAATGCGCAATGCGCGATACTAAGAAGATATACGGTAAACGCGAGTTAATACGTGCGTTTGAGGTTGCTTCTGGCGTTTCAAGCACTTGTGGCTTTTGCGCACTATTAGCTGAGAAGAAACACGCAAAGTCTGAATTTTTATAATAACTAAGTGGAATAAACCCTTGGTTAGCAAATTCAAGCTCTTTAGTCTCTGAGATCAATACTTCTGTTGGGATCTTAGTTTCTGAGCCTTTACCTGCTTCGAATGAATGAAGTGGTAAATTCTCAACTTTACCGCCCGACTGTGGGCCACGAATGTTAACTGCCCAACCATTATCATGGAAACTGCGAATAATATTGGCGGCAAAAGCAAACGTTGCGTTACCCCATAAATAGCGCTCATGGTGTTCACTGTTTACATCTTCTTGGTAGTTAAAGTTACGCAGTGGATTAGTTTCACCATACGGTAAGCGCAATAAGAAACGTGGGAACGCTAGGCCGATATAGCGTGAATCTTCTGATTCACGGAAGTTTTTCCAACGTAAAAATTCAGCACGCTCCATGTACGAACCAATATCTTGAATTTTAGATACTTCATCAAGTGAGTCTTTCAAGAAAAACTTAGGTCCTACGCTGCCCATAAATGGGCAGTGCGCCGCAGCTGATACGCGTGAAATTTCTTGTAGTAATGAAACATCTGGCGCTGAACAATCAAACTCAAAGTTCGATACCATAGTCGATACCGGTTCGCCACCTGGGGTGTCGTAATCTGAGGTATAAACATGCTTGTACAATGCTGATTGCGTGGTATCAGGCGCTTCTTCAAAGTCATCACGCAGGGTTTCTTTATCAACGTCGAGCATTTCGATTTTGATGTTGGCATTGTTTGGCGTGCGATTAATTAAATAACGTAATGAACGCCAAGCTGATTCCATTTTTTGGAAGTTTGGATTATGTAAAATCTGGTCTAACTGCTGTGAGATAATCGTATCAACTTTCGCAATATAGTCATCTAACAACAACTTATCGATACGCGTAACTTCTTGGCCGCTGCTGCCAGCCATATCTAAAAATACATTGATTGCCGCTGTTAAACGCTCATTCGCACGGGTTTCAGCAAGGTTGCTGGCATCACGAAAAGTGTCTAATTTGATCTCATCTGCAACTGGGGCAATATCGACCAAGTTACAAAGGCTTTCGTAGGTTGATACCGGAGCTTGCTCAATTGAATGAGCTGCAACGTTTAATTGTTCTTGCATTGACATGGTAACGTCCTTATTCAGTAACTGGGTGTTTTTCGTCTTCAGAAGCAAGCGGGGCAATTTCATCCAGCTTAGCTTTTAACTCATCAAGTTCTGGCTGGTTTTGTAATACCCGCTCTAGTTCTTTACGTAATGATGAGTTATCCAAAAGATTCGATTTCAAGTCACGCAGTAAGTTACGCATTGCCATCATTTTATTTAACTCAGGTACCTGTGAAGCAACTGATTCTGGATCAAACGATTTAAACGAATCAAACTGTAAATTCACGTTGATCTCGCCATCGCCTTTGATCTTATTAGCAACTTGAAAGTTTGCCTTTGGTGCCATATCTTTTAACACTTGCTCAATATTATTTTTATTGATTGTTACGCGTTCACGCTCAGCAAGGTCTTGGGTATTTAAACCATTAGAGTAATCACCAATTACCAGCATTTTTAGTGGCAATTCGCTTTTTTGCGATGCGCCATCCGTATCAAGCTCTAAAGAGATATTGATCCGAGCTCTTGGGATCTCTTTTTGAAATGTATCTGTCATGTTTCTTCCTTTGCAGTTTGTATCAATTCCAATTAACCTCGACCCATTAGTCAGGCTCTTGTAACTAAATCCAAGCTATTGCTTGAGCCGGATTGGTTACCATCATTCGCTGACTAATTTGCTTAGCAGCTAAACTCATTTCATCACTTTCTGCCAACGACAGATTGGCGTAACATTGTTTGGCAAAACGCCATACTTCCATGCAAAAATGTTGTTGCCACTTCGCTAATTGAAAAGTTTCAATTTGCTCAAGTAATTCGGTTAAAATTGCCAAAGCGTGTTCATAATGCTCCGCTTTAAGTAACAACTTGGCTTTTAATAATTGGCTTTGTGATTGGTCAAACCCGGTAGGGGTACTTAATTGCTCAACCTTGCTAAGCGCAGCACTGAGTTGTCCTTGCACTACTTCATCAGCCAATAAGCTATAATGTTCATCAAAAATATTGCCTTGCGAATTATTGCTTGCTGGTGTTTGTGCATTGCTAATTTCAAGTAACGTTTCTTTATTGGCTGGGCTGCATAACCCTGTGCCATCGTCGTACTGTAAATGAGTTAAAAGCGGAAACTGACTAGTTAAATTAATCAATTGCTGCTCAAGCCAGTAACTTAGCTTGCCTTTATTTAATTGTTTTAACGCACTTAATACCAACATTTGTAAGTTGAGATTAAATTGCATCGCACCTTCCATAAATAAGCCTTCAGCAAGCATGAGTGCCTGCTCTGGTTGTTCACTGGCAAGTGCATTTTCAATCGGTGCAAAAGCCGCAGCTCTTGGTGCTGGTAAGCGTGTTTTACCATTTTCATTAGCCGGTATTTTCAGCCCAGACCAACGTGCAGCACGTGATAATTTAATCACCCGCTCGATGTTATTTTGTTCTTTATCAAAATTCAGTAATTCACGAATAGCTGATAAATAAGCCGTGTCACTGCTGAGATCACCAACCGTAATACTTGCAACTTGACTTACAGAGCTGTGCACTGATGATGTTGAATTTGTTGCCGGTGTACCGTCGCTTGGTGCTTGTTCAGTATCGTCTTTACTAACAACTGACGGCTCGACTGCCTTTGCAACTGGGTTGCGTTTCATTTGCTCGTCAGTCCACTCGTTTAAAGTAGATAAAGGACCTGATTCACTATCTAATAATGGTACTGAGTGTTGGTTGTAATCGGTTAATACCGCATCTAGTTCGGCCCATTGTTCTGCGGTTGCCGAATGACTTTGCGAAATCCCTTTTAGACGTTCTTGTTGCTGTAAAAACCAGGTATTTACAGCACTGCGCATGCGCTCTTTAAGTGGGTGTACGTCGTTGCTAAAATCAGCCAATATCTTATTAAACAATTTGATTGAACTAATTAACCCCTGCACCCCAAATTCACTGGTTGCAGCTAAGCATAAGTAACTAACAATACGTAAATCTTTACTCTTATTCTGTAATAAGTCAGTTGCTTGAATAAACATCACTTTAAAATCAACCTCACCAACACCCGATGAAGATGCTTTGAGACTTTTAAATGTTTCTTCGTATTTTAAATCTTCGCCACACGGCAAACCTTGCAATGGTGCAGCAAGTTCATCCAGCCATAGTTGCCAGCTATTGTGAGTATGTGGTTGCTTTAAACTCATGCTTTACACCATCGTCTTAGTGCATCGTATACACTTACGTTATCCATATCGGCAAAATTAATACTGTAGTCACTTGGCACTTTGCTCAATGGTAAATTCGTCAAATCAATAATTTGTGTTGATTTGTCTTCATTTAACCAAATCGAGCTAAAATAGGATGCCGATACAGGACGACAAAACACCGTTAAACTAGGCGCATGATCTTCACATCCTAGTTGATAAAAGAACCACGGTTGCCAGTTGTGATCAGCAACCACAGATGCTATTAAATGCAGCCAAAACCCAGCGACCAAGGCGCTCTCATGACTAAACTGTGGCATTGGTAAACGAATACCAAATTGACTGCGTAGACAGCCTCTATTTGCAATCGACTTCAAAACTGCAGATAGTTCTTCAATTAATACAGCACGCTTATGCACATCATTCATCTGGAGATGCTGCCACAGCACACTCATCGGTATCATGCGCAGTTTATCTAGCTCTTGATTTAAATTTGGTTGTTGCTTCAACGCATCAGCAACCTTGTTATAAGCATGAGCTTGTTCCGCCATCGCATCAATTGATGGCGCTTCTTTAATGCGATCATTCACACCAATTAAGTGCTCAATCACATGACTAGCATATAAAAACAAAAATGCTGGATGGCGTTTATAAGTTTCTAATCCGCTATGTATAAAAGAGCTAAAAGGGTAAAAACGGCCACTACTATCTTTACTTGGTTGTAAAATACCAAGCAAACTACTGTCTTCACTGTTCCCAGATACAAAAAACAACGATTTAACACCATTAAGTACAGCAACATTATTCGCCTTTCGACCACGATTAAGGTGAGCAAATCCTTCTTGTAACCAATGATCAAATGCCACTGATTCACGCGATGAAATATTTAACTTCACAAAATCAGGTCGTACTGGTGTTTTCCCCATATAACCGTAAGAAAACTGTTTTACTAGTAACGGCGATTTCTTTTTAGAAAATAAATTAAACATATCCGCCCCTACTGTACCGAATTATTATTCGACTGCGCATATTGCGGCGATTTCGAAAACAACGAGTTCGGTAAAGCAAACGAAGTCAGCATATATTTTGAGAAAATACCGCTATTACGCCCTGATTTTAAGGAAAACTGTACTGTTAATTGCTGTTCTGACTTATCGGTTAGTTCCCATGTAGCTAAGAACTCAGTGCCTTTTATCCATTTTACATTAGCATTATTAAGCACTTTAAGTAGCGCCCACGGACCATCTTGCTCAATCGAAATTCGATTGCCTTTATTATCTAAACCATAAAGAATCGCTTTTTCTGCAGCACCACGACCAGGCCAAGAAAAGTTACGCCACTCCTCCGGCTCATTACGATAGCGATAACCTTGCTCTGAAAAGCCTAAATAAGTTTCACGAATGCCTCTTTGTGGTACTGGCATCATCTGAAAATTAAAGCCCGCAGAATCTGCGCCACTAGTAAATAGTGAACGTGTTACTTTATTTGCTTTTGTTAAACCATCGAGTAATTCTTTACTAAAGCCAATACCAACACCATTCCACTGTTTTTCTTCCCATACGCCACGACGTACTTTCATAAAAGGTTTCAGTTGAGTGTTAGTAAAGTTCCATAATATGCCCGACTCAGTGTTTAAAAACTCCGACACATCAGCAATCGCGGCATCAGGTCCATTTAGGTTAAATGGGTACTTTCCTGCGATGCTGTTGCTGTACATTGTATAAACTTGGTTTTCCCACTCTTCATTTAACTGGCTTCGTGCTTTGGCCATAATTGTGGCTATACCCGCTTGTAAAGGCGCTTTGAAAAGAGTATCCAACGTTTCTTTTGTTTGTGGGTCTAAAGCACGTGTTTGGCTTTCAATGATGATCCATGAAGACTGCAAAGCATTGGTTTGATTATTACCTGAGAGTAAATCTTGGACAAAAATCATAGCTTGGCCATCATCTTCATTACTCGCCGCCATCGCTTTTATGTCTGAGTGGATGCTGCTTAATGAACTAATGTACTGGCCCATGTAATCAGAACTGCGCTTATTATCATCGTTTTGTGTAAAACGGCGTAAATCAGCAAAGCGAGATTCCAGCTCTGGCGCTCTAACCGTACTCATTTGTGAAAAATCAGGGCTGTTAATAGCTTGTTTAGCTAGCTTTCCTTTTGCTGCTTTTTTCTGCGCAACGTCGGCAGCACCGGCAACTAAGGTCGCAATTTTGTCATTATTCGCGGTAACGGCTGAAGGTTCGTCAGCAACCATTATGTTATTGTTCACCAGCATCATTAAATCTATCAATGGGCCATCGTTTGATGAAAGGCGAGCAAAATCAATACTTGCATCGTTTAAGTCTCTAAACGCTGGAACTTGAATACTATTTAAGAATTCGAACCAAGTATTACCGTAATCCTTAAAGTAATAAGCACGCATTGCTTTGGCTAAGGACTCAGCTTGTGCTTCATCTACAGCATTTTTCCCTTCGTCATTACTGGTGCCCATAACCCAATCGCCTGAGAACACTAACCGTGAAATACGTTTAATTTCAGGATATACATATTCTTGCCAACCAGCATTGGTATATACATAAGGAATTGCATAGCTACTTTTTAATACATCACGGTTATTAGCCGACATAAACTGATTAAGCTGTAATGCTTTTTTGCGCTCAGCAAAGCTTGTTATCACTTGCTTATACAGAGGCTCAGCTTCAGGTTGAGTATTTAAACTTTCGCGCGCAGTATAAATTGCGGTTTCATTTGCTTGCCAAAAATTAATCTTCCCAGGATGCTCTAGATCAGTACCTAAATTAGCTAAGTACACATCTAACAACGCAGTTAATTGACTATAAATGGGTGTATCTTGTTGCGCTGTTAAATCAATATTAAAGTGATTACTAATAAAACTAAGTAGCTGCTGTTTAGCAAATTCATCATTTTTATGTTCGGGGTGTGTGCTTAGCATTAAATGTAATTTAAGTGCTTCGTAATAAGGTTGTCGAATACCTACGCGTGACTCCGGCTCATCAGAGTTCCAACGACTTTCATACTGTTTTAATTGTGCTAACACCTGTTTTTCAGCAGGAAGTGTGATCAATTGGTTTAACTGGTTAAATAATACATTCGCGACACTTTGAGTTGTTTCGTCACCTTCGTAAATACCAAAAATAAAATACCAAGGTAAGCTTTTTTCATAACTTACAAGCTCCTGATAATGCTCAAATAATGCAAGTGTTGCAGCTAGCTTTTGATCCGCCTTCGCCTTATTTACATTAACTTCAACCACCGCTTTCACGCGTGCTTCGCCTTGGTTAAGCAATAACTGATTACTGGTGTATGAGGTAATCAATAACGCTGTAATCGCCGCTATTGAGGCAAGCCCCGTGGTTACAGTTAAACCTTTTAACCAACGCCCAACTAGGCGCTTTTTACGATTACCCCGAGTTAAATCTTGTAGTTTAAAAACAACATCATTAAAAACGCGATTAATAAAATAGCTTTGGGTGATTGTTTCTTGTTTTTGTTCAACCACAACCGCGCCAAATTGATCGCGTACACCGTTGGTGATTCGCTCAATTGGTGTGCCCTCTTGTGTACCTGAGGTAAAATACACGCCTGCAAACCAAGGAACTTCTTGGTACGGATTAGCTTTAAATAGCAAGTTTACAAATTCGGTTAGTTTTGTTGAGGCCGATTTAAACTGATTAGGAAAATCAAGGATCAACTGTTTACGATGCTCATTTCGTTCACGGGCCACTTTACTTAAACGTTGCTGGCACAAACGTTCGTATAATTCATCCATTCTGAGCTCGAACATTTCAGCCGGATCGGTTTTTTGGTCTTCACTAATATCAAGTAAATATGCGCCCCACACTTGCTCGCGCTCTTTTTCAGATAAGTCATTAAAAAAAGGTTCAAAGCCACTAATTAAATCGGTTTTTGTGAAAGTGATATAAACAGGGAAAATAACACCTAGTTGCGTGATCAACTCTTCAATACGTTCACGGACTAACTTTACATGCTGGCGAATTTCTTCACTGTCAGAGGTTAAAACATCAGCCACACTAATTGCGACCATTACGCCATTGATAGGTAATTTTGGGCGGTACTTTTTCAGTAAATTTAAAAATGATAACCACTCTTTGTTTTCTGATTGCTCAGTTGTGTAACGTCCTGCGGTGTCAATTAAGATCGCTTGATCTGAAAACCACCAATCACAGTTACGTGTGCCACCAAAACCTTGAATATGCAGTTCGCTAGAGTTTGAATACGGAAAATGTAATCCAGAGTTAGCAAATAAAGTACTTTTACCGGTCGCTGATGGACCAATGATCATATACCAAGGTAGTGCATAAAGAGCCGTATTACCACGATAGCCAGCGCCTAAGTGCGATGCTTTTAATGAGCCTAACGCTTCTTGCATTTTTTCTTTTATTTCATCAAGCTCAGCACTTGAGCCCGCATTGTGATTTGCAAGTTCAGAAGCTAACTTATCGCCAGAACGCTTAGTCCATAACCAACGAGTAAAAATAAATAAAATGAATACCGCCGTAACTGCTCCCATAGCAATCAGCTTTTTATCAGTCGTGTCTAAGCCCACCATGCGCCCAGCAAACCAAACAATGCTCAGCACTGCAATTAGACCGATCAACTGTCCTGTGGCGCGAGATGACACTAAGCCCAGTAAAAAATGCACTAGGCCACTTTTATTTACTCTTCCTTGCATGGTATTGCCTTATCGTGTCTCGTTGGTTTTATTCAATTGAGTGAGTACTTCCACCTGATTACTTATGGTTTGCGTACTCTGTGTAGCCTGCTTGTTGATCACAAAATGAAAGCCTGCAAATAGGGAAGCGATTGAGCCTAAACAAATCGACAGAATAACCCAATAAGGGACATTACGACCGACTTTCATAGCAAACCCTTCAGCAGGTACGCCATTATCAGAAAGCAGTGCATTAGGCGTGCCTTTGACATCTTCAATTTGTGCACGAATGTCAACTATCAAAGCTTTAAGCTGTTCTATTCCTTTAACTTTATAGATACCTTCAAAACCCAATTGCAAACAAATATAGTACACTTCTAACGCCGCAAATTTATTTTCACCGCCAGTACGCAAAGTCGCTAAACGCTCAAAAAACTCTTCACCTGCACGGTTATTGCCAAAAAACTCTAACTGCAGCGGTCGTGACATCCAGTCCATACGAAAATGCGCTCCGGAGCTCATTACAAACTCATCACACATTGCAGTAAGAGCAAATTTTACTTCTTGCATCACACTAGTCGTCACTTGTTGGGCATAACAATTACGCTCAAACTCATCAAAACTATTTAATAACTGATCACGAAAATCGTTCAGCTCAAGATCGGTTGATTGCTTGAGCTTTAATGGCGATAACGCATTTATAACCGGTGATATACAGGCGATTAAATCTTGTTGTTGTGATTGTTGTTGCATCATTTCACCTAACTTAATTGCGTGCGACAGTAACTATTTCGATTTGCGCAGCTTGCAAACCAAATGGAATAAATAAACTTAACGACTGCTCTTCGATTATTTGCTGCCAAATGTAACCATGTGATTCAAGACGGAAATATTCATATCCACTCTTTATTGCTAATTTATTTGGCGGCCGTTGGCAGTGAGTTAGCTGAACACCTGCAAGGGCTGATGAAATCATAATATCGAGTTTTTCAGTTGCGCCAACTTTAACTTGGTCGCTAAATGTTTCAATCCACTTGGTATCCTCAGCTTCAAAATAAACCGCTAGATAAAAGTCGTTATGCTCAAAAATTGCTGAGTCAATAGTCGCAACCTGATGAATAGCATTGGAAACTTTTTCAAGTTTAAGGCCAGCCATTTTCTTAGGCACAACACCTTCAAGTAGCTTAGTTAGCAACTCATCTAACTTACCAAATACATGGCTGAGTTGTTTATGCTGATAAGGAGGGACTTGGTTTACTAAATCACTGTGTTCAAACATCGATACAGAGCTGATCAAATCAACCAATTCACAGTACAAACGCTCTGGATGAACTAATGACAAACTTTTTAAATGATCCAACCGCTTTGCTGAAGGTGCCATCGCATTAAGTAATAAAAAGCTATTCATCTCGTTTGGACCAAAGTCAGTCACTGAACCAAAGTTTTTCCTGCGACTAAGCAACACATTGACTTTCGCATTCACTAAATTTGCGGTGCGATTTAATAGCTCAGTTAAATATACCGAAGCACTGATATTTAACAGTGGTGGTACAAAGTGTTTATTAACAACAAAAGAGCCGTCTTCTGCGCGGACTATTTTCAAACACGCTAAAGTATCAAAATAAGTTTTTACATCACTATCTGTTAATAATATAAATTTAGGGTGCGCTATCAGCACTTCACGATTACGTGCAGCATCATGATCATCATTTAATTCAATATAGTCTGCATGATAGGCACTGAGCTGACCGGTTGTTGCATAACCCTCAATATTACTAACGATTTTATTGGCAGCAATCGCGATGTAAATAATCACTTCATCTAGGTTAGGATCTAATTCCAGCTTTAATTCGTCATGTTGTTGGCGATCAAAATCAAGTAATCGACCATTTTCAAGTAACAATTTGAAGCTAGTAATTTTTAATAGCCCACGCGATAACGCTGACTCATCAATTGCAAGATGCTGGATACCAAACACCAATGGAGAAATAAGTCGCTGTCTTACAATTTGATTTTGCTCATGATACTCATCAAATAACTGAAAATGGTGTTGTGCTAATAATACACCTTCAGCCCAGACGGGTTTTACGGGGGCTTTAGTACTCATTACTGTGCCTCATCCACGTCAGGCAACTGCACTTCATTATTTGTGATCAGCACATCTAATGCAGTCGATAATTTAACCGGACCATCACCTAGTTGATAATACGTTTTCCATTTATCTCCTTGGCGATCTCTAAATAACGCAACAATTGCCACAAAACGAGCATTTTCAGCTTGTTCAAAAGCGATCGTTGTTTTTTCAGCAGGATTAATAGTGCGTTCTTCTAACGTGATCAATGAATTTGCTAATACTGATTTATCTGACTTCCAAAGTTCTTCAAACGTTGCTGTTTTAAAGCTCTGAATATCAGACAATTGATACACTCTGAGAACCACTGGAAGTGCTTCATCAAACTGATTTAAATTTAAATTATCTGTTGCTGTAATGTCTAACTCTACATTAGTGCTCATGCACGCAGTGAGTGACATTAACAGCACAGCTAAGATTACTTTATTTATTGCAAAACGCATTTAATACCTCATTAGATATTTTAAAATTGATTATTCAGTTTTTACAAAGGATCTCTTCATAAACAGGGCAAATAACCCTATTAAAACGCACTGACGCACAATCGGACCAGCGATTGCCATTTAAAATTCTAGAAAAAAAGCCTGAACTTTTATTTTCTTGATTTTCAACAGCTAGAGACTTGATGACAACATGATCGATTGAAGATATTAATTTAGAATTTAAAACTATTAACTCTTGAATATAACTAGATATATTTTCATTAATTAAAATAATGTTTCCATCGTTCTTTGGAGGATTATTCAAAAAGAAGAAAAACTGATCTATAACGGATTCAGAAAAAACACGATGCGCAGGAATACCTGTTTGATCTAGTAAAGAGGAGATGTTGCAGGTTAGAGACCAAGCCAAGGAGTAAAGGCTATCAACCTGATTTATAAAATCTTTTTTTCTCATTTCATCATCCTTGATTTAACTTAGTCAGCTTAAAGGTGCACTAACGCGGTAATTCTTCAGTCCTTAGAATTAGCGCATGATACAAACATAGTTGTTAAAATGTCAACTGAATCCAGTGCAAAAACACAACTATTTATCAAATAAAGTTGTTCCAAACAAAAACAACAACACCATATAATTTTAAAAATGAACATATTATGAACCTATTTACATATACTCTAAATATCGTTAATTACAAATATTTTATTGATTATCGTTAGAGTAATGTGTATTTTTACACGCATTATCGACCAAGGTAGCCAAAGGACAAGGAAATGTCTCAATCACGATTATTGTTAGATATTAATGACAAAACAATGAACGTAACTCAGGTAAAAGGGATTGAACGCTTAAATAAAAGCTTTGAGTTTGACCTGATTTTCGACACCCTCACTGATGAGCCTTTAAACGATTTACTATTACAGTCGGCCTTAATTACATTTGTAAATAAAGACAATTACTATCGCCACCAAGCTGGCCTCATAACACAAAGCACCGATCTTGGGTTATTCAACAACAAGCGTCGCTATCATATCGTCATAAAAGATCGATTGAGTACGCTAAAAAACACCTCAGATAGCAAAGTATTTATCGGCGTTAATTTAAAAGATGTTTTACACTACCTAGCATCACAAGCCGGATACTCTCAAGGTCAAGTAGATTTCAGAGTTACCCAACCGTTTGCTGATATGTCTCAGTGTGTACAAGCAATGGAAAGTAATTGGCAGTTTTTTCATCGTTTACTGGCTTCCTATGGTTTATTTTATTGGTTTGAAAGCAAGGACTCGGCTGAAATACTGGTGATAAGCGACAGTAATTTAAATAGTCCCTACCTTGAGCGCGGCGTTTTAGAAGTTACCAGTAGCGCTGGAATGAATAACCAACACAGAGAGCAATTTGTTGGCTTTATGCATGCTCAACTTACTGAGTCTATTTATAACAATACTGCAAACAGTGCAGCCTATGGGCAATTTAATACCGTTGCCAGCAATAGCCAATCATTCTTTGAACCCTGCGCGTTATCGCAATCCGCCGCAACTAATCAAGCACAAAATTTTAGTAATGCACTAGCAAGTTTAAATAAAGTTATTAGCTTAACCGGTAACGTATGTGATTTATTTGCGGGATGTTCGATTTCATTAAGTGATAACACCGGCATTGGTAGCAGTGGTGACTTGCTCTGTATCTCAGTCGAGCACGACAGCGAACAACCAAGTGATGAAAGTAGTCATCAAGGGCTCTCAAAATACAGCTGTAAAGCGCAATTTATTGAGCGAGGAACCCCTTTTAAGCCACTCCCTATTCCTCATCAAGCAAAACCAATGGTCTTTCCTGCCAAAGTAGAATCACTGACCGGCAATGCATTTATTGATGACAACGGGCAATATCGAGCCCGCGTTGATTTTGACAAAAATGCCAGACCACTAACGCAGTCAAGCCCTGCCTTGCAAAAGTTAGCGCTGTATGCATGCCAAAACCAACCTCAGGCCACTGGATGGCACTTTCCACTCGTCGGTGGTTCAGAGGTACTAATAGGCTGTATTAACAACGACCCTAATCACGCCTACATTATGGGCTTTGCACTAAATAGCGATCAACCAAGCGTAGTAACCGCCGCCAATCCAACGCATAACCGATTATTAACCGCAGCCCACAACGAACTACTATTTGATGATGACGACAATGAGCCAAAAGTCATTTTACAAACTCTCGCCAGTGAACATTACTTTGAGTTAAATGCTAAACAATCAGGCCGCCAATTTATCGAATGGATCAGCCAACTTGGGACGATAAACTTACACGCCGGGCGCGATTTATGCCTAGAAACCGAGCAAAACAATGTACAGTTTGTGATAAAGAACAATCAATTTATTGATGTTAAAAATGAACTCAAACAACAAACTAACAACGGCAATATCAATTACCAAAGTGCCGGCAACAACGCGTTCACAGGTAAAAAAATCGATGTAAAAGCTGACCAAGAGCTGTCATTAATTTCGGGGCGTGCGGTTAAAATAAACGCGCAAAGTGATATTTTACTAAAGACTAATAACAGTGATTTAAAGCTCAACGTACCAAATGGTTCAACGTTTTTACAAACCAGTAAGTCAATTAACATCACAGGCTCTGGGCAAGGCGATTTAATCATTCATAACGCCGGCGGCGAAATTAAACTCGATAGCCAAGGCAACGCCACCATCATCGCTACCAATATACTCACCCTCGACAGCAACATTGTCACCTTTGATGGGCCAGTTGATTACGATATAGAAAGCCCGCAAACAGCCAGTAGCCCAAGTGCCTCAAGTCCTGCGAGTATTAGTCGCATTAACGATGTAACCATCAATGATGCAGGTGTTGCAGCAACGACCGCCAGTGTGGTCGATTTAGAATATGTTTACCAAGACGGGAGTCCTGTTAAAAACGCCCCCTACACCATAGAGTTTGATGATGGAACGCAAGCGACCGGGCAACTAGATGACAGTGGACAAGCA
>NZ_VXCS01000032.1:0-48608 GCF_052850545.1 Pseudoalteromonas sp. 1181_04 | reverse complement strand
TTTAACTACTTAGCTTTATTATTTAATTAAAGTCTGATTAATAAACCTTGCAATTTAAATAAAATAGGCATCCCAACTAAAGAATACCCTTTAAATTTATATTATAAATTATAATTTTTAGAAACTATAATTAGCACCTAAATAAAAGCGTCGTCCTGAATACTGGTTATAAGTAAAGCGATTACTTTGTTTCCAATAACCTTCTTCAACTTCCTCAGTTAAGTTAACCACAGAGGCTGTTAATGACAACTGCTCAGTCAAACTATAAGCCGCATTAACATCTAACTGACCATAATCTTTCGTGTATAAATTGTAACCTTGATGGATGCCATTAGCCCGATCATCTTTCCAGTTATAGGATGCCCTTACACTAAAGTCATCATTTTCAAAATACACTGAAAGATTATATTGATGTTTGGCTGTTCCTGGGATTTCAGCATCTGTTTTTTGTCCATTCGTTGAAACTTGGCTGGTGCTTGTATCTGTAAAAGTATAGTTAGCTAACACCCCAAAGCCACTCTCGAAAGAGTGTTGAAAAAACAACTCAACCCCTTGTGATTGAGCGTCACCACCGCCAACTTTAGTATTCATTTCAACTTCTATGGGGCCATTACAACAATCATGCTCTCGTTGAACTATTTCAACAGCAGAAATGGGCAAATTAGCAATATCTTTAGTAAAGTATGTAGCACCTAGTGCTGAGCCTTCACCGTAATACCATTCGATACCTAGATCGAACTGATCAGAAATCATTGGATCTAGGCCTGTATTTACAGATGTACCAGTTCCTCGCCCTGTCCAAGAGTCTGGTGAGTTTATATTAACAGGAGGACCATATGACTCAGCTTGGCTCAGGTCAGAATAGCTTACACGAGACATCGTTCTGGCAGCAGCAAATCGAACAACAACATCTTCATTCGCATCCCATGCAAGGTTAAAGCTTGGTAATAATTCACCATCATCGCTGCTGCGTTCATTAGGCGTAGTGTCATTATTATCTTGACCAATAACATCATCATACGTAAGCGTACTTAAATCGGTATTGACATAGCGTACACCGAGATTGCCGCGAAAGTCCTGCCACTGGAAATTACTTTGCGCATAAACAGACCAAATATTTTCTTCTAGTGTATATGTCCCAGCTAAAGATGGCACAACGGTTTGCGTAAAGTTATTGCGTAGATAGCTATCTAATGCAGCAAAATCAAATGCTAAAAAGTTAAAAGCGCCAGTGTTTCCGGCACTGTTATCAACCACGGTATTGCTTACTAACGTTTCTGGATCAGGATGAAAATCTGGGTTATGAAACCATTCGTTTCCGGACAAATAACCACGGTAACCACCGTTATCAGCGATGCCATCATCCCAACGAAAATCATTTTTAATCCCCTTAATTTCATGATTGCGGTATTTAGCCCCAACAAAAAAGGTAGTAAAAATCCCTGTATCGATATCAAATTGCAGATCAGCTTGTGCGTAATCTTCAGTATCTTTATTTTCAGAAGAGTAGGAATCAAACCAGTCATAATATTGATAAGCTTGTTTATCAGACGCTAGATCGGTCGATACTTCATAGCTTGGTTTACCACCCACGGTTGACCACAACCAGCTATTCACAGATCCTTGGCGTGCATCTATATTGGCATAAGTTTCCCGTGAAGTTCCGCCTTCAGCCTCTGTATGGCCGATTTTAAAAGTAGCAGTAAATATATCCCCATAATATTTGGCTTCAAAATCAAAACTATCTGATTTAGAACCACCGATCCTTTCTCTCCCTGTTAATTGAGGAGACAATAAGCCACGGCGAACGGCTACGCCATTATTGACATCAGCATCTCCCCAGTTATTGTCATTAAGTAAACCATTATCTGCATTACCGTAAGCTACGACCGTATCACCGTCTAAAACAACGCCGTAATAGGGGTTATGATTGTCATTCCATTCCGCAAACAATACGCTCTGCGACGATGAGTCATAATCTAATTTTGCACCAAAGTAGTTCAGGTTTAAGTCTAATTTATCTGTAGGCATCCATTGAATAGCAACTTGATAACCATCGCGTGTGCGATCTTCTATTGAGTTACCTGCACTCATTGCACGAGGTGCCCATACATTGTTGTAAACTTCGCCTGTTGCTTGGTCAACAATGGCAGGACGCTCTGCCCCTTCGACTGTGTCAGAATGAAAGCGCCAGTGCGAAGCATTATTAGTAATGGTTGTTACCGTTTTATCTTGGCGAGTAAACCCAGCAAGTACACCAAAATTTGATTCATCATTTTTCCATGAATACAGCACATTCACTTGTGGCTGGGTGTCTTCAGACACATCATCATAGGTTGCCTCTAGGCTAAGTGCGCCTGAGTTAGCCTCCATATCTAATGGCTTGCGGGTGTGCAATATAACAGTCCCACCAATCCCCCCTTCATCTATACGCGCTTCTGCACTTTTAAATACTTCCACACTACTAATCATACTGGATGGCAACAACGTATAATTAAAACTTCGAGTGGGCACACCAGCCCCAGAAGAAGCAATATAATTGCCATTTAACTGTGTGAGGGTCCAATCTGGTGATGTGCCACGAATACTCACTCGACTGCCTTCACCACCGTCACGGTCAATCAATACACCTGAAACTCGTTGCAATGAATCAGCAACATTTTTATCTGGAAATTTACCGATATCTTCAGCTGTTATCGCATCAACAGTTGCATTAGAGAGTCGTTTTATAGCTAAATTTTCAGCAGTTGAAGAACGAATACCTCTCACTTCAATCACTTCAAAGTCATCGTTATTTTGATTATCTTTTTGATCTGCATACGCGACATTGCAGGCAGCCATTAATGCTAAAAATAATACTGATCTATTAAATTTTCGTGAAAGTTCAGTTGATTTATTAATGTTACTATAATCAGCCATACCAATCTCCATCATTGTGTGTGTTATATTTCACTCAGTAAATTTCTAGTTACGTCGAGTGATTTATTATATCTTTACAGCCACTAACTCATGCGGTTAATAAATTGTAAAGGTCACAGTTAGGATAAGGTTACTGTATATAAAGTGATAATATATTTTCGGTGTGAATTAGTATAAAATCGGCGTAAGCCACAATAAAAAACAATTTAAACGGTAAATATTCACCCTTTACTTTATATAAAATTATTCAATAAAAATCATAATTAAAAATTTCGTTGCTTCCTTAATAATTCACAAAATACTCGCCGCATCTAGTAATTTACTTCCTGTCTTAGAGGTTACTGCATAATTAAAACCAGGTTGAATACAATAAGAGCCATATTCACCAGATTTACTCAAGGCTAAAAAACCGACTTGAAACTGTTTATAATCACCCAGCTTATGAGCAATTCGCTCAACTGCGGCCTTACACGCTTGAGTAGGTGTCATACCTTGGCGCATCATTTCAACTACTAAATGGCAGCCTACCGTTTTTATCATCAACTCGCCCATGCCCGTTGCCGTTGCAGCACCGACTTCATTATCAACGTACAAACCTGCACCTATAATGGGCGAATCACCTACTCTGCCTGACATTTTAAAGGCCGCGCCACTAGTGGTACACGCCCCAGATAAATCGCCACTACTATCAAGCGCTAACATGCCGATTGTGTCGTGGTTTTCAATATTGATCACGGGCGCATATTTTGATTCCACCAGCCAATCTTGCCAGGCCTTTTTAGCTTGCGGGGTTAATAAGTTTTCTTCTATAAACCCTTGTGATTTAGCAAATTGCAGCGCCCCTTCACCTACTAACATCACATGCGGGGTGTTATCCATCACTAACCGGGCAACCGAGATGGGATGCTTAATATGTTGTAAACATGCAACAGAGCCGCAGTTTTGATTTTCATCCATAATGCAGGCATCGAGGGTAACGTTCCCTTCTCTGTCTGGATAACCACCATATCCTACTGTCATCACATTCGGGTCTGCTTCAGGAATTCGCACACCGGCTTCCACAGCATCAATGGCTTTACCATGCTCAGCAAGTACCTGCCACGCGGCTTTATTAGCCGCTATACCATGTTGCCACGTTGAGACGACGATAGGCTTATTAACTTTACTTTTAGCTACTGTCTTAAACGGTATTAATGCAACAGCACTTGAAATAGCTGATAACTTTAAAAAGTCACGTCTGTTAGTGATCATTATTGTTCCTCATTAAATTTGCGAATATCGGCTGTAAATCAAAAGCAAGCGATTTAATTTAACCACGACTTGCATACAGGGTTGGTATATCTGTTTAATCTTTAACGGAGCGTATATTTAAAGACTGTTGAAAACGCTCACTCCAATAATGAGTTCGTTTTAAATAGTAATCAGCAGCTAAAGGGCTGTAATCAAGGTACTTATAGTCACCCACTTGCTTCTCAATCGCAGGCTCAATCTGAGTCCCTTCGTGCCATTCATTAAATGAGGTCACTCCGATAAAGGTTGGAGCCACTGCAATTGCTTTTTTAAACATCGTGTCGTAGTACTTTCCAGCTTCGCGTGCTCTGAAGTTTTTTTTGTTCCACGGACGAATTCTATCGTCTGCATACCCAGGACCGACACTTGGAATAAATAGTTTATTATGTTGCTTTGCCCACTTAGCTAGGTATGGCCAGTTTTTAGTGGTACTGCCATAAACAAACCCATCAACAGCAAAGTAGGTATAAAAGCCATCCATACCACTGTTTAAAAAGAATGACTCCTCACCTTCATCAACCCACAGCCCTATAAAGTTAGCATCATACGTTTTACCTCTGACTGTTAATTCGCCTTTTGGTAGCAACACCTTCTGCCATTCACTGATTGGCATTTTGTATGAGTCATAAACATAATATAATGGCTTGCCTTGGTAATGATATAAAGCGGGATGTTGCCCAAAGCGCTGGTCTAGCTGTTTTACTACCTGTAAAAATTCAGCCGCACTGTGATAGATAGGTTCAATATGGAAGTTAACTTTAAGGCCGATTTTAGCGGCTTTATCCATAAAAACTGGCACTGAACTGGTACCAAAATCGCTATCGCCCCACCAGCTTAATATAATTACGCTAACTCCTGCTTGTTTCATCATCGCTAAATGGGTATCCATAAGTGCTTCGTCGTTTGCACTGTAAGTACCTAATTCAGGATAAAAATTAGCACCAATGTCATCGCCGCCAGGGTAGCCTTTACGTCCAACAATAGGTTGATCACCGTAAGGTAATACCTGATGATTCCAGTGCGCCCATTGACCATCAACTTTTAAGTTGCCATACCAACTGTAATAAAATATATGCAGACCACGCTGTTGTGATCCGGCTGCAGATCCAGCAGTCACATAAAAACTGCATAATAAAAAGCTTATTAAGATGGCCGGGCACCTTATTAATCGTGAAAGTTTATTCTTAAACAACATATTATTTACCTTTTCACCTAAAAACAGGCAGCTTGAAGCGCTATTTAGCACCTACAAGCTACCAAACAATCAAAACTAAAATGGTTGCTGTGGGCCTATTAGTTCAAGTTCAGAAACGTGAACTTGCTGAGCATCACCATTGTTAGCACTAATACTTAAGCGATATAAGCTAAAGGCAAAACCATTCCCTATTGTAAAGAGACGTCGTTGATTCAATTGTTCAAATTCCTCGTCTTTAAAGCTCGCTATTTCTAACCATGTTTTACCGCCATCATTTGAGCCTTGTAAGGTGAAGTTTTTCGGATCTTTGTTGTTACTATCACTGCCATTCGTGATTGCGATATTAGTGACAATCTGTGCTTGAGGTAATGCAACATCAAGCCATACAGGCATAGTTTCAGTGGCTGCCGTCCATACCGTCGCTTTATCATCATCCGTTGCATTACTTTCTACCACTCCCTCTTGCTCGCCAGTACCTGCAAGGACTGATGAGGCAGTTGCAGAATGATCAACTGAAGCAACCTGCGGACCTATTAGCTCGATCTCTGCTATTTGCATCAGCGTATCGTCGCCACGGTTTTTAGTTATATTGAAGCGATAAAAACTAAAACCTAAATCGTTAGTAAAAGTGAAAACACGTCGTTGAAAACGCTGCTCAAAGTTCTCACCTAACCAAGCACCAAGTGTGATCCAATTTTCACCATCATTTGACGCTGCTAAGTTAAAGTTTTGCGGATCGCGTGAGTCAGCATCGTTTGCACTTGTTAGTGCCAGCTTATTAACCGCTGTCGTAGTAGTGAACTGTACCATTGCCCAAGATGGATTTTCAGCGCTTGGCGCGCCAGTCCAATCATTATGGTCCAACCATTTGCTATCAACATCACCATCGAACGCTTTAACACCCGCCTCACCATCACCAATCTGATTACGAACAGTAATTATTGCATCGGCTGATAACGCATGATTTAAATCTGCCACTTTAGGTCCTACCAAGGCAATCTCAGCAATTTTTACCCCAGCGCCAGCGGCGGTTTTAGTTATGCTTAAACGATAGCTAGAAAATGCCAGTGTATTATTGGTCGCAAACGATAACCTTTCACCACGACGTTCAAATTTTTCATCTGAATAATCAGCTAAATGAACCCATGTTTGCCCATCATCATTACTTGCAGCAAGTGAAAATGTAGCGGGATCACCATCTGCGTTTTGAGCATCTGAGATCAGTACTAACTTATCAACGGCAGCGGCTTGTGCGAGCGTAGCTGTTATCGAAACGGGTACTTCAGTTGAAGGCACATCAGAGACCCAACTTGTGTCGTCATTATTATCAAATGCCAGTGCATAACTCTCACCTGCACTTGCAGATATTACAGCACTGCCAATTGGTTCTGCGTGATCAACACTTGCATTTATAGGCCCCACAAAAGCAATCTCTGATAACTGCATTAAACCATCATCACCTCTATTTTTAGTGATATTTAAACGATATGAGTAAAATTCTAAACCATTGTCAAAACGAAACTCACGTCGTTGGAAACGCTCATCAAAGTTCTCACCAATAAATTTAGCCAAGGTTAGCCAGTTTTCGCCATCGACAGAACCTTGAATATTAAAGTTTTGAGGATCTCGAGACTCAGCATCATTAGCACTCGTAATGAACACGCTATTAACAGCATGTTTTTCAGCGAAATCAACTTGGATCCAAGATGGGTCTTGCTCACTTGGCGCACCTGACCAATCATTATGATCAAGCCACTTGGTGTTCGTGTCACCATCAAATGCTTTACTTTCAGCTTCGTTGTCACTTATGCGATTACGAGCTGTGATCGTTGCTGTAGCAAGATTTTCAGCATTGGTAATTTCTTTAACAGGGCCACTAGATGCGGCACTTTCAAGAAAAGGGAGCGCAACATCAATGACATCCTCAGCTGATAGCGCTAATTTATCTAGGTAAGGAAAACCAGCAATGGTTTTCAACATTCGCTCACGCAATGGCTGTAAAGCGACTACATCCCCGTCATTGGCTAAGTTAATCGCGCTAATAAGTTCGTTAATAACACCCGCGACAGTTTCATCTTTACTAATACTTGCAAATACTGCGTTAGCTAAAGAAAGTTTAATAATATTAATGTCGGCCAATTGGTCAATACAATTACCTTCACTATCGCAATCTTGGCCTACTACAAAATTATCGTAGCTTTCGGCACTGATCAATTGGGTTTTAAATACATTGGCTTTACTGTCGATCCCCAGTGCTTTTAGTACTAAACGCGAGTTATCCGATAAAGCTAATTCATATAACTCACGCACAGCAACATTTAAACCATTGGCAATACCTTGCTCAACTAAATGAGTGGCGGTTGTAGTTAAAGCATTTACTTGAAAATTAGCGTCTGCTACGCCATCACTTGTGGATGCGTAAGGCACATCAACATATGTTAAAGTCGCTAACTGTAGATCAGCAATCTCAGTGCCACTGAGCTGTTCACCGATTAGGTGTTCAGCACAGCTGGGCGCATCACAGATCATCGTTGAGTTAGCATCCGTATTAACGGTCATCTTAAACATACCGTTAATACCAAAGCCTTGTTGACTTTCTATGCTCAGATTTACCATACCAGCAGCATCGGTTTGACTGTTAGACGTCACCTTAATATCTGAGCCATTCATTTGCTTTACAGTGACCGTTGCAAAACCTAATGTCCCTTTCACTGCACTACCGGCAATATCAGCAGAGGTAATATCAATTTTTGCTGGGATATCAGTCGGATCCGGATCATCAGCACCACCACATCCTGATAGGCCGATCATTGCTACCAGCATAATGCTAGATATTTTACTAAGTTTGGGCTTATTCATGTTTATTCCTCTATACGATTCTTGGTTATTTGTTCCGTCTCACCTTGCGCTATTAAAAGCGGTAAGTTGCACCTGCGTAAAAACGACGACCACTGTATGCATTTTGAATAAAGCGGTTTTTAGTATCGTCACCTAGATGCATGTAAGTATCTGATTGAGTGAGGTTAATAACGGAAGCAGATAACACGAGAGCATCAGTCAAGTTATAACTTGCATTGACGTCTACCTGATCATAGGCTTCATTGTAATAGTTCATTTCCCATGAGGCGTTGTAGCCTTGAACCGTTGGACCGCGCTTATTGTATGAGGCGCGAACACTGAATAAGTCATCTTCATAAAATACCGATAAATTCATTTGGTATTTAGAACTACCTATCAAAGGCGACTCTCCCACCTTTTCGCCATCAAGCTCTACATTGGCTTGATTAGTGTTATTGCGGGTATAATTAGCATAAAGACCAAAGCCATTATCAAAGAAGTGTTGGATAAAAAATTCAGCACCTTCAGAAGAAGCATTCGTACCATTAGCTACAGTGCTAAAATCCCTAACTGCAAAATTGTCGCCACTGACATTTACTTGCTCATCACCTGCGTTGGGTAAATTAAATGAAATGTCCGGTGCACTGCGGGTAACATCAATTATTAAAGGCACAACAAAGTTATCAACATCTTTTTTAAATAACGCAATACCAAAGCCAGAGCCAGCTCCGTAGTAGTATTCTAAAGACATATCAAATTGGGTTGACTCAAATGGCGCTAGCTGGTTATTACCACCGGATCCTGTCCACCCTTCGCCATCAATAATTGCATCAAAATTGTCTGCCGATGAGCGATCCGTTGAGTATTCATTCGACGTGTACGTTAAAGTCTGAAACTGGCCTAAATCATCATAACCAGGACGAGCCATGGTTTGTGATGCCGCTCCACGTAGTACCCAGTTGTCATCGATATCCCAGACTATATTAAAGCTGGGCAGTACCTTTGTTTCTGTACTCTCTTTTTCAATAAAAACAAAGTCTTCTACACGTTGTTGGTCGATTGGTAATTCATTGCCATTGTCGTCCTTCCAATCTAATCGGTAGGTGATTTTATCTGATGATCCGGTGGTCGTTTTGGTGCGCACTACGCGTACACCGAAATTACCCCGTACTTGTGAAAAACGATAATCAGCTTGCATATAAGCCGCTGTAATTTCTTCTTCAACACTATAAACATAGTTAGGTTCTATACGCGTATAATGAACAAAGTTTTCATTTAAATGATCTTGGTATTTATGCCAGTTTACAGCTGGGAATAAGTTCGTATTAATAACATCAGACAAGTTACCTAATGAATCTGAATAAATTAAATCTGCAATATCCGGTATGCCGCCATTTTTAGAATAATCATCGTCCAAATCAATGGTGCCTTCAGCTTCACCTTTTGCTATATCAAAATCTGGGGAGAGATAAAAGCTGTTACGAGTATCGCGATGAATTTTACCTTTGCGATATTTCGCACCAAAATGCAACGTTTCAATTACGCCATAATCCACAAAATAGTCAAAATCAATCTGTCCGTAATCTTCTTCTTGAGTACCGGTCACAAAACTAGAATCGGTGGCTGTTACATCGGGTTCGCCACCAATGCCTGCAGCCAAGTTACTGATCATACTTGGATCCATATAGGTGGTCATGCGCCCATCAGAAAAATCGTAACCATAGTAAAGCGAGGATTCATTTGCATAATAAGCGGCACGATACTTTTGTGAAGGGCCACCTTCAGCTTCGGTATGGCCCAGCACTAGCTTAACGTTGTAATTATCACCTTCGTATTTAGCATAAAAATCATATGTATCAGAGCTGGATTCTTCAATCGTATATTCACCATTTATACGTGGGATAGGAGAAACAGCCTGAGTGCCAGATGCACCAACAGAGTAGTCTATACCTGTAACAAACTGAGACTCTTCATCAACACGGACATCGGTCCAGAAATTATCGTTATTGTTCCATTCTGGGTATTCTAATTGATTTAAAATTGAGTCTTGGCCCAATTTAAAATTAAAATAATTAAAGCCAAGCTCTAAGTTACTAGTTGGTCGCCATTGAGTAGTAAACTGGATCCCGGTTCGATTTCGCTCTTCGTTTAAGACTTCCTGAACCATACTTTGTGCAGCATAACCTTGTGCCCCACCCTCAACCATTTGATTATCTTTCATTTCAGAATAAAGATAATTTTTATTCATGATATTGATACGCGAGCTTTGTGAGCGATTAGTGCGGTCTTGTTTTGTATAACCCACTAAAACCCCAAAGTCTTCATCATCATTTTTCCATGAATAAATACCGCTAAATTGAGGTTCATACTTATCGGTAATATCAGAATTACTGGTTTCAAAATTAATGATCCCAGAGTTTTTATCCATATCTAGAGGCTTGCGGCTATACAACAAGACCGTACCGCCGATTCCGCCCTCATCAAGGCGAGCTTCTGAAGATTTATATACTTCAACGCGTTGGATCATAGTTGCAGGTAATAATGCGTATGAAAATGAACGCGATGGTTCACCGGGCGACGATGCTATAAAGTTGCCATTTAATTGGGTGAAGGTTAAGTCCGATGATAAACCACGAATACTGACAGAGGCGCCCTCACCGCCATCCCGTTGTATAATGACCCCTGGCACACGTTGCAATGAGTCCGCCACATTCTTATCTGGGAACTTACCAATATCTTCTGCGGTAATGGCGTCAACGGTTGCATTAGACAACCGCTTAATCGCTAAGTTTTCAGCTGCCGAGGCGCGAATGCCCCTAACTTCAATTACTTCTAGGTCGTTTTCTGGTGCTTTTTGTTCTTCTTGTGCGTATACGACATGACAGTTTGCCATCAACGCTAGCAGCAGCGCGGATTTCTTAAACCGCCGTGCAAGATCCGCCGATTCACGACTGTTCTTATTATTGGTCATGTTTATCTCCAGTATTATTGTGTGTGGTTAGTTGTGTTAAAGCACTTTAAAACCCATGATAATCCCTGTGGGTAAACCTTAAGGCATTTCAGAACTGGGTTAATATCTTGTTAAACTGCTTTTCAAGAATAGGGTTCTGTCGAAAAAAGTGATAATAGAAATTCGGTTGCCTCTAGGACAAAATCGGCGTTAAGGTTAAAAAAAGATCCAATCAGTGCTGAGCTAGTTTATAGTCATCAATTTAAATTAATGGCATATAAAAACACTTTTCATATTCATGAAATGTAAAAAATAAAAATAAACAACTGATTTATAAATAAGTTTTATTTATTCTGATAGTATCAACTATTATTAAATATTTTATTGTTAACAACATCGCTGGTATTTTGGAACGAAACAATGCGTAAAAATTTAGAAGTCTGTTTAAACGCAGATGATCATATTCAGTTAGCTGATAATGTAAAAACCGCATTTACAGCTGGCGCCTCTAGAATTGAACTTTGCAGCACAATGCAACTTGAAGGTCTCACTCCAAGTGCAACAGCAATGACTATCGCAGCTCATGCAATGCCCTCAGAAGGCGAGTTGCTTATCATGATACGACCTGTTGCGAATCAATTTATTGTTGATGCAACAATACTGAAGCTAATGCTTACACAAATAGCACACGCGGCGCACGCAGGTGCTACCGGTGTTGTTTTTGGTGCGCTAAACGCCAATGACGTTGATATCGCAGCTACCACATCGCTTATTGCCTGCGCACATAAATATAATTTAGCAACGACATTTCATCGCGCTTTTGATTGTATAGAAGACAGCGAACAGGCAATTGGCCTATTAACTGAACTGGGCATTGATCGTATCCTCACAAATGGCACTAAATGGACTGATGATAAAGGCGTTATGCAAGGTCTTAATCATTTACAAACAATCATTAGCCACGCCAATGATCAGATAGAAATTGTTATTGGTGGTGGCGTAACCACTGATAATGCAAGTACACTTTGGCAACTTGCCAACAATAATTTAGTGTCACTACATGCCTACTCCGGCGTACACAACAAGGATGGCTGGGTGGATCCGTTATTAATTAACGCAATTTTAAATCAACGAACTAACGAGCAGGCTAAAAATGACTAACCACTTTCAACCGCCGCTGTATTTAGGTATTGATGGCGGCGGTACAAAATGCCGAGTCAGGCTTGAAAACGCACAAGGCACCCTACTTGCAGAGGCAGTAAGCGGTGCAGCAAATATTGCAACCTCTGTTGAAGTGGCGCAGCAATCCATTATTGATGCAACAACACACGCATTACAACAGGCTGGTTTAGGGCTATCAACACTTGGGGCAATTTATGCCTATGCAGGACTCGCTGGCGCTGGCATTGCCGGTGCAAATAAAAAGATGGCACAGTGGCAGCATCCATTTGCACAATTTAACTTTTCAACTGACTTACACATAGCCTGCCAAGGTGCCCATGGTGATAACAGTGGTGCGATTATTATTTTAGGCACTGGCTTTTGTGCTGGAGCAATAAAAAACGGTAACGTTATTGAATTAGGAGGCCATGGATTATTATTAAGTGATGGCGCAAGCGGAGGCTGGATTGGTTTAACTTTATTTCGTTATGCATTAGAGGTTTTAGATGGCTTATCCCCCTCAAGCCCATTAATAAATACCTTATTGGCACAGCTTAATTGTGATACAAGTAACCAGCTGACAGAATTAGCACTCAATGCAAAACCCGCTTACTTTGCCGGTTTTGCGCCTTTAGTTTTCGCAATGCAAGATGATCCTTGGACCATTATTATTTTAGAGCAAGCAGCGCGCTATATTACCCGTTATATCGATCATTTAGTTAGCCACGGCTATCACAACATTACATTAATGGGAGGCACAGCCGAGAAAATTACTCCTTGGTTATCTACCAAAGCACAAGGTTATCTATGTGATGCGCATTACCTGCCCGAGCAAGGCGCTATTCAATTAGCCAAACGGCTGGCTTAGGGCTCAATTTGGTCGCGCATTTGCGAGGGGATCTCACCAAATAAGCGTCTGAATTGTTTACTAAAATAGCTAGGCTCAGAAAAACCGCATTGATAGGCTATTTGTGAAATAGGTAAACGAGTTTCAACAAGTAGCTTACGTGCGTTTTCTAAACGTATTTCATTAATAAATTGATTAGGTGTTTTTGCTAAATGTTTTTTAAAACGCCGCTCTAACGCACTTACCGATAAATGAGCAAGCTCGGCAAGTTCTTCAATACAGATATTACGATGATAGTGTTCACGTATATAATTTACTGGCCCTTCAATCGCTCTTACATGCGACAAAGCCTTTGATGTTTTTTGTAAATGTCGTGTAACGCCATAGGTGCCCAGTATTTGACCATCGTCAGCTAAAATTGCTTTTTTGGACGTTGAAAACCAGGCCAATTCACCATTTGAGGTTTGGTTTAGCTCCAAACGATCAGTAACAACATAGCCATTCATTACACGTTTATCGTCATTGACGTATTGAAATGCTAAGTGCTTGGATGAAAAATCAAAATCAGTTTTCAGTAAAATTTGCTCTAATGACTTATACCCTTGATGTTCAATAAAATGTTGATTTGCGTACAGAATTCGACTATCAGAATCCTTCACCCAGAACAAAATATCGGGTAATAAATCAAATGCCGCGATCAGTTGATTTACACCCGCTTTATTTATGATCCCTTGCACTTCCATAATAATATATTCTATAAATATGAATTTATAATAATACATAAAACGCCGATTTTATTGCATTGTCAACCGAATTTTTATTATCCCTTACGCTGTTCATTCTCTATTATCAATAACATGATATTAACTAAACTCAGTAGACGATTACTGACATGGAGCTTTTTTCATGAATAATGCCAAAATCCGCATGGGGATGGTCGGTGGTGCACAAGGTGCATTTATTGGTGCAATCCATCGCATTGCTGCACGCTTAGATGGCTTAATTGAGTTAGTCGCAGGCTCCTTTAGTTCAGATCCAACACGCAGCCAAGCTACTGCTGCAATGCTAGGAATAAATCCAACTCGTTGCTATGACAGCTACCAACAAATGTTTAGCGAAGAAGCTAAGTTACCTGCCGATCAACGAATTGATTTTGTGGCAATAGTGACGCCAAATCATTTGCATTTCCCAATTGCAAAGTGTGCGATTGAAGCAGGTTTTCACGTTTTATCAGATAAACCAGCCACCCTAAATTTAGAACAAGCGCTGTTATTAGAAAAAACTCTGCAAGCCAGTGATTGTTTATACGGATTAACTCATACCTACACTGGTTATCCGATGATCAAAGAAGCACGCCAACGTATTACTGATGGCGAGCTGGGCGCTATTCGTAAAATTATTGTTGAGTACACTCAAGGTTGGCTTGCCACCAGCGAAGATGAAAATGCCAAACAAGCCAAATGGCGTTTAGATGCTGATAAGGCCGGTATTAGTTGTTGTATAGCTGATATAGGGGTGCATGCTGCAAATCTAGCTGAATACGTGAGCGGCCTAGAAATCACCGCACTATGCGCTGACTTAAATCATGTTGTTGCAGGCAGAACACTCGATGACGATGGCACCGTTTTACTGCGCTTTAACAACAACTCTAAGGGAGTTCTTCTTGCCAGCCAAGTTGCATTAGGAGAAGAAAACAATCTTAATTTGCGTATTTATGGCGATCAAGCAAGTCTTGAGTGGTCACAAATGGAACCAAATAGTTTGTGGCTCAAAAGTCATAACGCGCCAACCACCCTATTACGTGCAGGTGTTGGCCTAAAAAGTACTGCGGCACAAAATTCACTGCGAACACCTGCAGGTCATCCAGAAGGATACCTTGAAGCATTTGCCAATATCTATGTCAATTTTGCAAAACAAATTCACGCAAAAAAAGCAGGATACTCAGCATCTAACCATGACTTTGACGTGCCTGGTATTAAAGAAGCAATTCGCGGAATGGCATTTATAGAAAATGCTGTAGCAGCGTCGAGCAAAGACACTAAGTGGCAACCATTTAAAATTGGATAAAAAATGAAACAAATTAAAGGTCCAGCGATCTTCTTAGCACAATTTATCAGCGATGAAGCTCCTTTCAACAGCTTTACCACTATTTGTCAGTGGGCAGCAAATTTAGGCTATAAAGCTATTCAGCTACCGACTGCAAATTCTCGTATTTTCGATTTAGAAAAAGCAGCCCAAAGCCAAGATTATTGCGATGAAGTGACTAGTATTGCTGCGCAGGCGGGGCTTACAATTTCAGAGTTATCAACTCATTTACAAGGGCAGCTCGTAGCCGTTCATCCGGCATATGATGACATGTTTGACAATTTTGCCCCTCAAGCACTACGCGGTGATCCTATAGCCAGAACTAAATGGGCCATCAATCAGTTAATGATGGCCGCTAAAGCCAGTAAAAATTTGGGCTTAAAAAGCCATGTGACTTTTTCAGGAGCGCTACTTTGGCATACTTTTTACCCTTGGCCGCAGCGTCCAAAAGGACTGGTAGAGCAAGGATTCCAAGAACTTGCGAAACGCTGGCTGCCAATCCTCGACTACTTTGATGAAATGGATGTGGATGTTTGCTATGAACTTCACCCAGGGGAAGATTTACATGATGGCGTAACGTTTGAGCGCTTTTTAGCTGCGACAAATAATCATCCACGGGTAAATATTCTTTATGATCCCAGCCATTTTATTTTACAACAACTTGATTACTTAGAATTTATTGATATTTATCACCATCGTATTAAAGCATTTCACGTCAAAGATGCAGAGTTTAATCCAAATGGTCGCAGCGGTATTTATGGTGGCTATCAAGATTGGCAAGACCGCCCTGGTCGGTTTCGCTCCTTAGGTGATGGCCAAATTGATTTCAAAAGTATCTTTAGCAAATTAACGCAATATGGTTTTGATGGCTGGGCAGTTCTAGAGTGGGAGTGTTGCATTAAACATCCTGAAGATGGGGCGAAAGAAGGCGCACAATTTATAAAAGAGCATTTGATCCGCCCTACGGCTAAAGCATTTGATGACTTTAGCGCAATGGACACAAATGATCAGCGAAATAAGCGGATATTAGGTATTTAATAAACAGGGTCACACACAATGAATAACAACAATAATGGTATTATTTTTCGGCTTTGCTGCATTGCATTAATTGTCACATCAATGACTTTCGCAATAAGGGCTGGCGTTTTAGGACAACTAGGCGAGCAGTTCGGCCTCACTGGTACACAACTAGGTTGGGTAAATGCCATGGCATTTTTAGGGTTTCCGGTTGCAACCATGCTCGGGGGCATCATTTATAACGCGATTGGTGCTAAAAAGTTGGTTGCATTAGCGTTTATTTGCCACCTAGGCGGACTTATTTTAACTATCACTGCAGATGGTTTTTGGGGATTATTGATCTCGACCTTTTTAATTGGCTTTGCCAATGGATCGGTTGAAGCCGGTTGTAATCCACTGATCGCCCAAATGTATCCTAAAAACACCACCACTATGTTAAACCGCTTTCATGTTTGGTTTCCTGGCGGGATCGTAATTGGTGCATTAGCTTCAAATGCAATGACATCCGCTAGCTTCAGCTGGCAATGGCAAGTTTCGCTGATCCTTGTGCCCACCATTATTTATGGTGCGATGATGCTTAAAGCTCAATTTCCACAGTTTGATACACAGCAAAATTCAACCACCAGCAACTTAAAACACTTACTCTCGCCGCTGTATTTGTTTCTCATTATTTGCATGACACTGACAGCAGTCACCGAATTTGGCACACAGCAATGGATTGAGCAAATCCTTGGCTCGTCAGGCGCTTCGCCTATGGTTATTTTAGCTTTGATCACCGGATTGATGGCATTAGGTCGGTTTTTTGCGGGCCCGATTGTGCACCGCTTTAGTCCATCGGGTGTCCTACTGGGCTCAGCCATTTTTTCAACACTAGGGATATTTTTAATGAGCCAAGCGCAAGGTAATACCATCTACCTTGCCGCAGCACTATTTGCCGTTGGCGTTACTTATTTTTGGCCAACCATGATCGGTTGTGTCGCTGAGTATGCCCCAAAAACAGGTGCACTTGGCATGTCGTTAATTGGTGGAGCTGGCATGTTTGCAATGAGCATCTGGAACCCCGTCATAGGCCATTGGATTGATAATGCGCGAACACAAGCACAAACAACTAGTGTCAGTGTAGAACAAGTTGAAGTGCTCGCAGGACAAGCTGTATTACAAAATCTACTGGTTTTTCCGATTGTCCTGATCATTGTATTTATTGGTCTTCATCTGTTTATAACAAAAAATAAAAACGTTGAAAAATACGTTTAATAGCAACAAGTAACACACAAAAATAAGGGGTATTATATGCTTAAATCAATCTCTGTGTTGTCAATTGCACTGGCTTTTAGTAGCAGTGCTTTTGCCAAGACACCCGATAACCAACTTTCTAAAGAAGAACAAACAGCTGGCTGGCAATTACTGTTCGATGGCAAAGATATGTCGCACTGGCGCAATTTCAAAAGTGAGACACTCAGCCCCAAATGGACCATAGACAATGGCGCAATGTTACTCACTAAAGGCGGCGGCGACATACTCACTAAAAAAGTCTATCGCAATTTTGACTTGAAACTAGATTGGAAAATTAGTGAAGTTGGCAATAGTGGCATTTTTGTTCTAGCCGATGAGTTGGGTAAATATATTTACTCGCACGCCCCTGAAATCCAAATTATAGATAACGAACGTCATTCAGATACGAAAATAGATTCTCATTTATCTGGCTCTATTTATGATTTATTTACGCCACCTACTTCAGCTCACAAACCTGCAACTGAGTGGAACACGGTGCGTATTAGAATGCTTAATGACCATTTACAAGTTTGGCAAAATGATGTCAACACTGCCAGTATTGTTGTGGGCAGTAGTACTTGGAATACCTTGGTTAAAAACAGTAAATTTGCAACTTGGTCTAACTTCGCAACAGCAAAGGAAGGTCGCATAGGTTTACAGGATCATGGTGACAAAGTGTGGTTTAAAAATATAAAAATTAAGGAACTATAAGCATGTCTACATTTGATCATAAAGTACTGGTTGTTGGCTCCGGCGCAGGTGGCGCAATGGCCGCTTATACCTTAACTAAACTAGGCCATAAAGTATTATTACTGGAAGCGGGGCGTGATTACGATCCAAAAAAAGAAAGCCCAATGTTTCGCCGTAACAGTGAAGCTCCTTTAATGGGCGCAGGAAATAAAGACAAAAACTTTGGCTTTTACGATGCAACCGTCGATGGTGGCTGGCAAGTTCCTGATGAGCCTTACACTAACGCCAAAGGCACTGATTTTTACTGGTGGCGTGCACGCATGTTAGGTGGAAGAACTAATCACTGGGGACGTTACTCATTACGCTTTAGTGAACATGATTTTAAAGGTAAAAGCCAAGATGGCAACGGCGCAGATTGGCCTTTCACTTATGATGATATCGCACCATGGTACGACATCACGGAAGAACTAGTGGGTATTTGCGGCACCAATACCGGCCTTGATGATATGCCGCCATCTGCACCTGGGGTATTACAGCCACCACCAACGCCGCGAATTCCTGAGTTACTGATTGCTGCCAGTGCGAAAAAACTGGGTATCGCAGCCGTACCTATGCACAGAGCAGTATTAACTCGGCCAAAAGATGATCGTATGGCATGCTTTTATGCAACACCTTGTGGCCATGGTTGCTCAATCGGCGCGGCGTTTCAAACTACAACCTCATTATTACCTATGGCAAAAGCAACTGGGAATTTAGAAATAATTACTGATGCAATGGTTAAATCAGTCGCTGTTAATGATGACGGTAAAGTAACGGGTGTAACTTATATAGATAAGCAAACCGTAGCTGAAAAAACACTGACAGCAGATATCGTGATCCTTGCTGCTAGTGCCTGCGAATCCGCACGAATTTTGCTAAATTCAAAACACGCCAAGCATCCCAAAGGTTTAGCTAACTCAAGTGGCCAAGTAGGTCGTAACTTAATGGATTCAACCGGTGCTTGGCTTGGTGCGCAAGTTCCAGCATTAAAAGGTCGCCCACGTTATAACGAAGATGGCCACACTGGGAACCATTTATTTATTCCTTGGTGGGGACACAAAGCACATGCCAAAGGTGAGCTTGATTTTCCTCGTGGTTATCACTTTGAGATCAGTAGCGGTTTTAATCAACCTGGCTCTGGAGTCTCTGGCGATAAACGTGGTTATGGTATTGAACTAAAACAACAAGTTCGTGATGCCTACGGATCTTATGTTGGCTTTGCGCTGCGCGGAGAAATGCTCCCCAACGATGATACCTACATGGAAATTGATGAAAATGTTAAAGATAAATGGGGCATTCCGGTTTCGAAATTTCATTTCAAATGGTCAGATCGTGAGCTAAAACAAATTGAGCACGGCTTAAAAACAGCGAAACAGATCCTTGAAAATCTAGGGGCTACTGTGGGCAAATTACCTGCTGCTGAAAAAGCAATTTCAAAAGGTGGTGAGATCATTCATGAAGTAGGCACCACTCGCATGGGCAGCTCAGCAAAGGATTCAGTGACCAATCAATGGGGCCAAACATGGGATTGCGACAACTTATTTGTGATGGATGCAGGGGTATTTGCCTCTAATCCACATAAAAATTGCACATTAACCATCATGACATTGGCAATGCGTAATTCAACCTGGATAGCCAAACAAATAGAACAAGGAGCGCTGTAACATGCATAATGAAGATCGTGTTGACTCATACAAATATATTTCCGGCATGACACGTCGTGAATCGTTAAAGTGGCTTGGTTTATTAGCCGCAGGTTCCGCCGTATCACTTTCAGCAGGATGTAGTAAAGCGTTAGAAGAGAAAATTAGTGATAAAGGACATTGGCCTGACTTAGATTTACAACCTATAACAGCTAAAGGTTATGGCACTGATCCAAATATGGTTATGCCACCACAATCACCTTGGCCATTGACATTAACTCAAGCACAATTAAATTTAGTTGCGGTGTTAGCCGATTATATCGTGCCTAGCGAAGGTAACAACCCAAGTGCAACTGAGGTAAATGTACCGAGTGTGATTGATGAGTGGGTAAGCTCACCTTATAACGGTCAACAAAAAGACCGCGTTACTATTTTACACGGCTTAGCATGGATCGATGATGAGGCTGTGCTGCGTTATAAAGCACCATTTGTCGCATTGAAAAAAGAGCAACAAACAGCCATCTTAAATGATATTGCTTATTTTGATGATGAAACCCCTGCGCAGTTTCAACGCATTGGTAATGCTTTTTTACGCTTTAAAAACCTTGTACTTGGTGCCTACTTTTGTACACCGCAAGGTTGTAAAGATATTGGCTATTTAGGCAATGTGCCTATTGCAGGCGATTACCCAGGACCTACTGACGAAGCAAAAGCCCATTTAGATAGCGTTTTAGCTGAACTGGGTTTGACCGAGTATGCTTATCAAGATTCAGTTGCCAGTTAACGCTAAGTTATTTTTTAGCTAGCCCAGCCCTAAGCAGGGAGCAATTCCCTGTTTTTCCTCCTAGGTGTTTTTTATGTTCAAAATCAAATCATTATTTAATTATGTTATTTCAATTCTGTTTATTTTTTGTGTTTTAAACTCGCTGTCTATCTATGCAAAAACAAGCAAACAACTACTCCCCGTTAGTGTTCAGCTTTGGTCTGTTAAAGATGCCTTAAAAGCGGATTTTGATGGCACCCTTTCATCTATTGCTGATATGGGCTTTCAAGGTGTGGAATTTGCAGGTGACTTTGGGCCTTATAAGAACAATCCAAGTGCACTGAAGGACAAACTCGCGAAGCTAAATTTAGTCGCTAGTAGCGCACATATCGGCTTTGACTCCTTAACGGATGACACCTTAGCAGACACATTATTGTTTTATAAAACCCTTGGTGTCTCGATTTTATTTGTACCTTGGGATGAAAGAGCTTGGCACCCACAAGGAATTACCTCTCTGACCGAACAACTCGTTCAGGTTAATGAAATCGCTCAGCGCTATGCTATGCACATCGGTTTTCACAACCATAATAAGGAGTTTAATCAATTCCAAAACGCGACATACTGGGACGCTATTGCCAGTAATACGCCAAATACCCTGCCACTGCAGCTTGATATAGGTTGGGTACATTATGCAGGAAAAGATCCTGAATATTTCATTAAAAAATACCCAGGACGAACCCTGGCAACCCACTTAAAAGTTCGCACCCATCCTAACGATGGCTTAAGTCCTATATTAGGTGAAAATGATTATCCATGGCAAAAAATAATAGAAACATTGATTGTTGATGGCGCCACTCAGTGGCTAGTCGTAGAGCAGGAAGAATACCCGAATGGGTTAACACCAATGCAAAGCGTGGCTAAATCTAAAGTTAATTTAGATAAGATCCTCGCTAAAATGGGCGAATAAAGTAACTTTCGCCCTCCTCTGACACAAACAGTAGGGACTAACAACAGTACATTAACTATCTTAGTCCCTATGAACTCTTAATAATTATACATCCCACTCTTTCAGTGTGTATTTTAAGTATTCATAACGCCATGAGTTAAGTAAATCGGGCTTTGGAGTCTGTTCACGCTCAGCGCTGGTTAACTTCCAATTCCAACTGATCAACTGGTTGATTTGCTTTTTAGATGCAAATACATCTTCTGGAATGCCCTGTTTTTTAGCAACTGCAGTGATTTTTTGTTTAATTTCTTTGGCTACTTTTTTATAACTTGGAAAGTCAATAAGTCGTCTTAGTGGCTCAGGAAAATCTGCAACAGGGATCACTTTAGCTTTTTCAATACACTTTAAGATTTCAACGCCCGAGCGGTTAACTTCGATGCTATCGACTTCTGGGACATTACGCATTGCAGTTAAACTCGTTGGTTTGCGTTTTGCCAATTCAACCAAGCAATGCTCTTTTAATACAAAGTTAAGCGCTAAATTTTTGCGTATCGCTTTGTTACGACGCCAAGCCGAAAGCTCTCTTAATACAGCAAGATCCGCAGGTTTTAATTGCCAAGCATTTTTAATGTCTCGATACAGATGTTCATCCGGTGTTTGATAAGCCCGTTTTTGTGCAATCAACTCACTTTCATTGATCACAATATCAAAGAAACCAGCGTCGTTGATTTGTTCAATAATAATTTTAAAGCACGGTAATAAATGAAATACATCAGCTGCAGCGTAATCGAGTTGTTTAATTGTTAGCGGACGCTGTAGCCAATTGGTCCGTGATTCGCTTTTGTCGATTTCAATATCGAGTAAATTTTTTACCATATGAGCAAAGCCCATGCAGTTGCCATTGCCTAATAATTGCAAGGCAAACTGGCTATCAAATAAGGGAGCAGGTACGAAGCCGGCGTATTTTTGAAATACTTCAATATCTTCCGACGGTGAATGCAAGACTTTTAACACCGCAGGATCACGTAAAATCTGCCAAAAATCAAACAATGATAGCTCGGCTAGCGGATCGATTAATGCTAAATGTTCGCCGTCATAAACTTGAATAAGGGCAACTTCAGGATACAAAGTACGACGACGCATAAATTCTGTATCAATTGCTAAGATGGGTTTGTTACGGATCTGCTCTACAAACTCATTTAATTGATTTTGGGTTTGGATCAATTGATATTGCACTTAATCTCCTACAATAAAAAAGCCGACAAATGTCGGCTTTTTTAGCTTGCTAATCTTTCAAGGCTCGTCTGAGTATTTTGCCAACGTTTGTTTTTGGCAATTCATCCCTAAACTCAACCAGTTTTGGGACCTTGTAATTAGTTAAATTATCACGACAGTGTTTTATTATATCTTTTTCAGTCAAAGATGGGTCTTTTTTAACAATAAAAACTTTAACTTGTTCGCCGCTAACATCATGAGGGATACCAATTGCTGCTGCTTCTAAAACACCTTCATGCATTGCAATCACTTCTTCGATCTCATTTGGGAACACATTAAAGCCAGATACGATGATCATATCTTTTTTACGGTCAACAATATAAAAGAATCCTTCATCGTCATAAGTGGCTATATCCCCTGTGGCAAACCAACCATCTTGCAAACACTCAGCCGTTGCATCAGGACGATTATAATAACCAACCATCACTTGTGGACCTTTAACCCATAATTCGCCCGGCTCACCTTTGGCTGCTTCTTCACCATTATCTAACATCAACTTGATCTCAGTATTAGGTGCAGGTAAACCAATCGAACCATTGTATGAATCTAGATCATAAGGACTGACAGTAACTAATGGCGAACACTCAGTTAAACCATACCCTTCCATTAATTTGCTACTGGTGATCTTTTGCCATTTTTCAGCAACAGGTCGCTGTACAGCCATACCACCACCAAGGGACATTTTCAAACTTGAAAAATCAAGCTCGGCAAAACCCGGTGTGTTCAACAAACCATTAAATAATGTATTTACACCCGTGATCGCGGTGAATTTATGTTGGCCTAATTCTTTCACAAAGCCTTTCATATCACGCGGATTAGTGATCAATAAATTTAATCCGCCATACTTCATAAACGTTAAGCAGTTCGCTGTTAGTGCAAAGATATGATAAAGCGGTAAAGCAGTGACAACAACTTCTTTGCCACGTTCTAACACTTGATCTAAGCAACCAGAAACCTGCTCTAAGTTACCTACCATATTGCCATGGGTCAGCATCGCACCTTTAGAGACACCCGTTGTGCCACCGGTATATTGTAAAAAAGCAATATCAGATAAACACACTTCAGGTTTAATGTAATCTTTTTCGTTCGCTGCAAGTAAGGCTTCAAACTTAATGGGGTTAGGCAATGAATAGCTTGGCACCATTTTTTTAATATGCTTAACAACAAAGTTAACCAAGTGCTTTTTAAAGCCACCCACCATATCACCCACTTGGGTAACTACGATGTGTTTTACTTTAGTGTGCGGCAATGCTTTTTCAAGCGTGTCTGCAAAGTTAGCCAGTATAAAAATCGCTGATGTTTCTGAATCATTTAATTGATGTTCAAGCTCACGTACAGTGTAAAGCGGATTAACGTTAACTACGACACAACCGGCACGTAAAATACCGAGTATTGAAACAGGTGTTTGTAATAAATTTGGCATCATTACAGCCACTTTATCGCCTTTTTTCAATCCCAGCTCTTTTTGAATATACACAGCAACACGTTTTGTTGCTTGGTCTATTTCATCATAGCTCAATGTTTTACCCATATTGGTAAAAGCAGGCAAGTCTTTGTAGTCAGTGAAGCTTTTTTCAAACACTTCTAACAACGAGTTGTAGTGCTCAGGATCGATTGTTTCAGGCATACCCTCTGGGTAGCGCTTCAGCCAAATTTTGTCCACTCTTAGCTCCTGTTCTATTTATAATTTATTTTTATTAAACCTTAAACTAAGTAAGGCAATTTCACAATTGAGCAATCACTCTAATTCGCAAATATTCCCACATTTTGTGCAAATATACAATTAACATGCACCAGTTTGCAGCATAAAGGCATGAATCTGCTGTAAACACTGCTCAGGGCTTTGCATATGACAGTGGTGGCCACCTTCAACTTCATTTACTATTAAGCTTTTGTAATAATTAGCATATTTATTTAAATTATCACTAATAAATTGATACCCTTCACTGCCTAGAATTAATTGGCACGGCACATTTATTTCGCTTATTACCGCTATGCATTGTTGCTCATCAAATCTAAAACCTGAATGATTTTTAAGCTTTGGATCAGTTCTTAGCAGCCATCCTTGTTCAGTTTCTCGTATATTTCTGTCCATCAAAAGTGCTATTAAATCCAAAGGTAAGTCACTTTGTACCGCCCGTGCTTGGTGTATTATTTGTTTTGACTCGTACTGTCGGGGTGCTTTTTTATTTACACGACGTCGATTCAAAATTGCATTTCTAAGCTGCTCGACCACTTTTTTACTGGGTGTTGTGACAACTCCCAGTCCTTCTATCATAGTGACCGTATTTACTTTATCAGGAAAACAGCTGGCAAAAAGACCAGCGGCCATTGCGCCCATAGAATGACCAACCAAGTGTACTTTATTAACCCCAAGTTGCTCGATTAAGTTATAAATATCATCAATGTAATCAATGAAATAATAGTGTGCATCGCTTCCACGCCAATCTGATAAACCATGTCCAGGAAAGTCCACACAATACCAAGTTGCAGTTAAGGTGTTATGTTCTAACATGGGTAAAAAACTATGACAATTATCAAGCCAACCATGTAATGCAATGACAACCTCTTTTCCTTGCCCAAATGTTAGGCCATGAAGTGTTAATGCGCCACTTTGAACTGAAAATGGATGCACTGCGTAATTCCCCTTTGTTTTTAGTTTGTTTAACGTAAAAGACATTTATTTATACTACATTGCGTATACAATGGCACTACATAATAAACAGGGTACAAAGATGAAGAAACAAATAAGCCTCTTGGCATTATTATGCTCAGCAAGTGCATACGCAGAGCAAGCACCAAAAAACATAATTTATATGATTGGTGATGGCATGGGCCCCGCTTATACTACAGCATATCGCTACTTTAAAGATGATCCGTCGACCAAAGAAATTGAAGGTACGGTGTTTGATACAATTCTTAAAGGTATGGCACATACTTACCCTGACGACCATACCTATGTAACTGACAGTGCTGCTGGCGCAACAGCTTTGAGCTCCGGCCATAAAAGCTATAATGGTGCAATTGCAGTTGATACCGATAAAAAACCGGTAAAAACCATGCTCGAAATTGCCAAACAAAAAGGCATGATCACCGCATTAGTTGCAACCTCACAAATCAATCATGCCACGCCTGCAAGCTTCGCTGCACATAATGAATCTCGTCGTAACTACGATGAAATTGCCAATGATTACATTGATAATAAAATTGCCGGAAAACTTCCCGTTGATTTAATGCTCGGTGGCGGTACTAAATATTACATCCGCGAAGACCGTAATTTAGTTGCAGAATTTAAGCAAGCGGGCTATCAATACAGTGATGACTTTAGTGCGTTAAAAGATATTAAGCAAATTCCTGCGCTGGGATTATTTGCTCCAGTTGGGCTTGACTTTGCGTTAGATAATAACCCAACACGCTTAGCAAAAATGACCAATAAAGCGCTTGAGTTACTTGATGAAAATGACAAAAATGGCTTTTTCGTGATGATCGAAGGCAGCCAAATTGATTGGTGTGGCCATGCCAATGATATTGCCTGTGCAATGGCGGAAATGGATGATTTTGCTAAATCAATCGAGCAAGCAAAAGCGTACGTTGATAAAAACCCGGATACCTTATTGGTGATCACCGCAGATCACTCAACAGGTGGTTTAACATTAGGTGCGCATGGTCAATATAAATGGGAAACCGAGGTAGTAAAAGGCGTGAAAGCCACAGCCGTTAAATTAACTAAATTAATGTCAGAGTCTGATGATTTAAAAGCCATTTGGACTGCTAACACGAATATAGAATACACTCCCGAAAACCAGATCAAGCTTGAACAAGCAAAAAAATTAGGTGATAAACCACTTAATCTTGCCATTAAAGATATTATCAGTAGAGCCAGTTTCACCGGTTGGACTACCGGCGGTCACACTGCTATTGATGTACAAGTATTTGCCTATGGTAAAGGTGCTGATAAATTTATCGGCTCACAAAACAATACTGATATTGCCGATAAACTGATCGGCTTTATTGAACAGCAGTAATGTTTAATTGGCATGTTGCTTTTCCTGAGGGGAGAGGCTAACTGCAACATTAAAGGTTAATTATAAAAAGCCCAGTCATAACGTATCTGGGCTTTTTTTAATCACAGCTGGAGGTAAACTTTTGCCAAATACAAGCACATCAACACAGAGTTAAATTACTGTCTAATTGTTAAGCGTAAATGTCCACACCAATTAAGTTTTGTACTTCAGCTCGGCGTTCTAAATTAGCAAACTCGGTGTAGGTTGAAATAGCACGACTTACTTTGGCTGTCGGTTGGTCATAAATCGTTTGTCGGTAACTAGGTTGGGCAGTATCACTTTGTAACTTATCAGCCAGCGCAATACCTGCTTGGCTTGATTTAACAAACTCCGCAGACTGTTTATTATCAGCAGCAGATTGCTCCAATAAACCCTGAGGTTTATTAGTGTTGATCTGTCTTGAGGTAATTTTACCGGGTATGTCTCCCGAGTAAAACCCTGAGCCAATAGGTAGATTCAAAGTTGCGTCTCGTTACTTAGGTTATTAAATTATGTGCCAAATTTAATAACCTTGCAAGTTGCTTTATTAATCAGTTTATTCGCGTCCAGGTAATTTTTTCCAGGTTACTGTATCACGTACATATTTAGGTTGAGCTTGCGCAGCACTGACCGTACGTTGCGCACTGAAATCATCGCTAATTGTAGCCAACATAAAACCGGCATCAGGTAATATGATGTCGTTATTGATAGCTATTTGTGGGTTATCTGCCAGTGCCTCAGGGTATGTTTGCCAGCCAGTGCCCACTGCAATCCCTGGTTCGTCTGCAAGAGATAATAATGCGGGTTTTAATACTTGTTCGTCACCTTGTAAGGTCATCACACCATTATCACTGAGTCTATAATGGGCAAAATATATTTCTCCCATACGCGCATCAATAGCACTAAATACACTTTTTTCACCGGTTTGTTGATAAGCTTGCTGCGCCATCATTTGCAGCGTTGACACACCAACTAGTGGCAGTTTACATGCATAAGCTAAGCCTTGCGCAATGGCGACACTTATACGCACGCCAGTGAAACTACCTGGGCCTTGGCCAAAACCAATAACATCTAAATCAGTTAAACGGCAATTTGCCTTAGCTAACAACTGATCAACCAACGGTAAGATTTTTTGACTATGCTGTTGCGGGCATACTTCAAAATGGTGAAATAACTGACCATTATAATTGAGCACTAAAGACAATGCTTCGGTAGAAGCGTCAAATGCTAATAGATTAATATCACTAGTACTGATTGCGTTATTCATGGTAATTATTTCTCTAGTTAATGTGTTCTAAAAATTCACTGGCCACTTGAAGGCTTCGTGTGCGGCGCATCGGCGGCAAGCTTTTTAAAAAGACTTGGCCGTATTGGCGTGTCACTAAACGGTTATCGCAAATCACCAACACCCCTTTATCCTTACTATCGCGGATCAGTCGTCCAACGCCTTGTTTTAGTGCAATCACCGCTTGTGGCAATTGAATATAAGCAAAAGGATCATGTCCTTGTAATTGCGCATCTTGCATTTTAGCTTGGAGCAGTGGATCATCGGGTGCTGCAAAGGGTAACTTATCAATAATAACACAACTGAGTGTGCTACCTCTGACATCAACTCCTTCCCAAAACGACGCAGTACCTAATAATACGGCATTACCATGGCGGGTAAATTTTTCTAAAATAATACGTTTAGACATTTGCCCTTGCATATAAATAGGATAATCAATCTGCGTACTTAGCCCTTCGGCGACTAAATGCATCATCCGATAGCTGGTAAACAATACAAAGCAGCGCCCTTTTGCTGCTTTAATTAAATCGAGGGTAAGCTTAACAATCGCATGAGGCATATTCGCTGCATGTGTTTCAGGCAAATAACGCGGTAAACATAATAAGGCTTGCTGATAATAATCAAACGGACTATCAACCATCATACTTTTGGCAGGCTTAAGGCCTAGGCTTGCGTTAAAATGATCAAGTGCATTATCGACAGATAGAGTCGCTGAGGTGAATACAAAGCCAGCCCCCGTGTCTGCCATCATTTGCGCAAATTTAACTGATACGTTAAGCGGAGTTATATGTACGGTTAAATAGCGGCGTGTTGTTTCATACCAATAACTGTTACCTGTTTGGCTTATATCAAACACCCGTTCTAATTGCCCTTTAAAAGCTAAGGTACGCTCAAATGGGTGTTCTATTTTATCGCTACGGTCTAAACAATGTTTGAGTACTTGATACAAAAAGTCTAAATCGCTGATCACCCTATGTAACGCGGCGCAAATTTCTTTACTTGCCAGCATTTGTCGCCAATCACCTCGGCTACCATCTAAGCCAAATTGTAAGCGCAAGTCTGCAACACTGGTTTCAAGCTTATTTAAGGTTTTACCAAGTTGCAACATATCCGGAATGTCAGAGCGATAAATTGCTCGTAAATCATTAATTAAGTCCACCAGCTTTTTAGTGCTGATACTCTCACCAAAGTAATCACTGGCAATTTCACTTAATTGGTGTGCTTCATCAAATATATAGGCATCAGCTGTGGGAATGAGTTCAGCAAAGCCGGTATCTTTTACCGCCATGTCTGCAAAAAACAAATGATGGTTAACCACTACTATATCGGCATCCATCGCTTTTAAGCGGGCTTTGCGAATATAGCAATCTTGAAAATCAGGACACTCTTTACCTAAGCAGTTATCTGCAGTGGAGCTTACATAAGGTAATACTTTGGCATCTTCTTCGATACCAATACAATCAGCCAGATCACCGGTGTGCGTTTCACTGGCAAATTTAGCCACCATGGCCAATTGATGCATCACATCAGAATCATCGGTCGGTACATGGGCAACATGCTGATTAAGCCGATAAGTACATAGATAGTTACTGCGCCCTTTTAGCAGCGCGGTTTTTTTACTCGCACTAAGCGCTTTGACTAATTGTGGTAAATCACGGTGATATAATTGTTCTTGCAGCGCTTTCGTGCCGGTTGAAATTATTGTTTTACCTTTAGACTTTAGCGCAGGGGCTAAATAAGCGTAGGTTTTACCTGTACCAGTGCCCGCTTCAACCACTAATTGCGAGCGGTTTTTTAATGCATCACTCACCGCAACCGCCATATCGATCTGCGGTTGGCGAGGCGTATAACCATCTAGAGATTGCGCTAACGGGCCTGCTGCACTAAAAAGCTGTTTGATAATAACGATCGCTTTGCTAAAAATAATAGCGGGATTTTACGTAAGCATAGCCCCAAGGGCAAGTGAATACGCAAAGCAAATAGCAAAGGAGCAATGCCCCTTTGCTATTGTTATTATTGTGCGTTGATCGTTAAAGTAATACCACTTGCCGCAGTGTAACCTTGTAAATCAATATACCAAGCACCAGCTTGGGGATTGCTAATAGTACAGCTTTCATTATTACCATTTTTATAAGGTCGACATTGATATGTTGACGTTGATGACGGCGAACCAAAATTCACATACAGATCAGCATCCCCGCTACCACCTAAAATAGAAATATTTAACGACGCGTAACCCGCACTGATATTTTGACTAAAGCGAGTCCAACCTCCTGTTGCCACACTGACATTCGTCTCGGTACGATTAATCGGTGTCGGTACATTATTGTCACCATCATAACTACCCGTTAAGGAAACACCGGTAATAGCGCTCCATGCTTCAACCATGACATGATATGTACCTGATTGTATATTACTAATAGCGCATGCTTCATTACTGTTTGAATTAGTGCTGTTACAGTCAAAGTCTTGTAAAGTAGGCGGTGCGCCAAACTTAACGTATAGATCAGCATCGCCACTGCCACCTGCTGTAGTAAAGTTTAAATTACTACTTCCTGCAGGGACTGCTAAGGTATAAAAAACTTGCTCTTTAGCAAGCGCATTAATTCCAGACACTGTGACACCATTTTCCAGTTCATTGTCAGTGGGTGGTACTTCATAGCCGGCATTTTTAGCCATTTCAGCTAAGTAGCTCACCGCAAGCTTGGCAAATTTACTCGCATGATCGGCATCAAAATTACTGTCGTTTGCTGTATGGATTAGCGGGTTAATATCAGCCATGCGCGACTCAAATGGCATTGAGGCGGCAAAGCCCTGCTGATACCACGAAGCATGATCTGAACAGCCATAACCACACTGATCAAAACCATAACTTAGGGTGGGTAAATAAGTATCGATCAATTGTCCCAAAAACTGATTTTGGCCGCTGTTAGTATAATCTGTCATCATCACAATATCATCGCTACTGCCATGATTACCGGTCATATCAAATTGCACCATACCTACCACATTTTTGCCCTGTGATTTATACGCCGTTGCAATCGCTTTTGAACCTCGCAGCCCTACTTCTTCAGCTGCAAAACCCATAATTTGGATTGTTCTTTGTGGTTGATAGTTATTATCTACGATTGCCCGAAGCACTTCCGACAAGACCGCAATACCGGAGGCATTATCATCCGCCCCGGGCGCTCTGCCATTACTAGGATTTGATTGATTAATTGAATCTAAATGACCGCCAACAATTACTATTTCATCCGCTTTTTCGCTGCCTTGAATAGTCACAATTACAGATGATTGCGACCAACTATGGCTAAAGTAATCAACACTAATATCAGCGCGGTTGCTCGCTAACTGTTGCCAATAATCTTTTAACCATTGAGATGCATCAACTCCACTTTGTACTGAGTAATAGCGATTATTAAAAGCACTCAACGAATTAACGGTATTGGTTAGATCATTAGGACTAATGTTATTGATCAGTGTCTGTACCGTTTGCGCATTATCTATTGTGTAGTTAATAGCCAAGCTGTTGATTGACTGATTCTGTACTTTAGCTAATTGCTCAGTATAAAGCTGCGCCTCAAGCAATGATTCATGTGCTACAAAGCCACCGCAGCGATGGTAATTGTCGTGCATAAATTCACTTAAATTAGCCACTTCAGTCTGTTTAATACGCATAAAATTAATAGAAGATAAGCTGGATGCTTGTGGAGCGAGGAGCTCGGTACTGTGTTTATGAGCTGTTTGGTTTAATTTGTAATGTTTAGCTGCTACAGGGTCAATACTTACCCAAATACTGTCAGGCTCTTGTGCTATTACCAGCTGACTTACCAATAATGACACAGTGCCAAGCAGGACGCTTGGTGCAAAGATATTCATAACAGTTTCCTTTTTTTCTGTGTTTACCCAAATTCAGACTCTGAAAATATAAGGGTAAAAAAGGGAGCGAATGCTCCCTTAGGTGAGGGATTAGTTAGCCGTTATTGTTAACGTTACGCCACTTGCCGCACTGTAGCCTTGTAAATCAATATACCAAGTGCCCGCTTGTGGAGCAGTAATTTCGCAACTTTCGTTGTTACCATTTTTATATGGTCGACATTGATAAGACGATGTTGATGATGGCGAGCCAAAATTAACATACAAGTCTGCATCACCAGAACCACCCGCTATAGCAACATTCAATGTTGAATAACCTGCGCTTAGTTCTTGACTAAAACGAGTCCAACCACCTGAGCTAACACTTACATTAGTTTCAGTACGGTTTATTGGTGTAGTACCCGTATCACCGCCATCAAAACTCCCCGTGAGTGAAACGCCCGATATTTGGTTCCAGGCTTCAACCATTACATAGTAAGTACCTGCTTGAACATTGCTGATAGCACAGCTTTCAGTGCTGGTTGAAGTCGTGCTGTTACAATCAAAACTATTCAGTGTTGGTCTTTGCGCAAATTTTACATACAAGTCCGCATCACCACTGCCACCTACCGTGTTAAACTGCAAATTAGTGGCATTAGCTGGTACTTCTAAGGTAAAGAACAGTTGCTGTTTTTCTGTACCACTGATCCCAGTGCGTGGCACGCCATTGCTAAGTGGCTCGTCAATTGGTGGCTCTACTCCTCCACAACTACTACCAGGGCTTAAATTTGACGTTACACCCACTGCCGCAAGTGCGCTTTGTACATCATCTGGGCTGTAATCTAAATCACATGCCGCATCCATTACACCATTACCAGCCAAGTCCCAATTAGTACTAGCGGTCCAATATAATTGGTTTGCACGCGCCATAACCTCAAAAGCTTTTCTAGTATCCCAACCAGCTTTAGTTGCTAAGTTATAGAATGCTTTATTAAATACACCTGAGCTGTAATGTACATCCATCCCAGAATAATAACTCGATTGGTTATCAATTGAACTACCATCTTGGGTCGGGTTATTCATGTAACGCAATGCACCATTGCCTTTGAAAATTTCTTGGCCAACTAACCAATCATTAGTGCCTAGCATATAAAACTCGGCAGCTTCACCAGCCATATCAGAAAACGCTTCATTCAAGCCGCCCGATTTCCCACTGTATACAAGCCCTGAATTTTGTTCAGTAAAACCATGGCTAACTTCATGAGCAGAAACATCTAAACTAACTAATGGATAAAAGGTATTTTGACCATCACCAAAAGTCATTGCTGATCCGTCCCAAAAAGCATTTTCATAATTACTGCCGTAATGAACACGCATTTGCAATTGAAAAGACAGCGGAGGAGAACCAATCCAGTCGTTATACATATTAAAAATGACATTACCAAAGTAGTGCGCGTCATTTAATGGCGAATAAGCGCCATTTATTTCCTTAAAGGTGTTTTCGGGGCAAGTAAAGGAATACGCTGAAGAGCCACTGGTGCCACCATTTAAATTAATGGTTTTAACATTTGCGTTATTCATGGTGCAAGTGTTGCCTGATTGCGACACATCTAAACTACTAAAATCAGTTCCGTAAATGTACTTTCCTGTTTTTAAATTTCCACCAGGGCCTGTAGCATTGGCATGTTGAAGGTTATCAAAGCTATGCAAAACCTCACCAGAATTCGCATCAATGATCTGATAAGGTCGAGAAGGATTAGTACCATAAGTAACATACGATACTTCATACACTAAATGTGCGACATGTTGCGCATCAAGCCAAATCGCTAAACGCGATTGTTCATTGTGTTTTTTAAGACTTACTGATTTAGCCGCTGCGGGGGAGTTTTTTAACCCCTGTGTAATAGCCATTTTTTTACTGAGTTTTGGCATCACTGAGCTTATATCACTACTAATATCATATACAGCAGCACCATGAGCGCGTTTTAATTGGCCGTTATTATCAAACGTTAAACTCACAGTATCACCAATGACTGGTAATCCTTGATACTGTTGTTGATAACGGCGTGTCGTATCACCATTGTTACTTTTTACTTCTTTTAATACGACTAACTCATTGCCAGCATCTAAACCAACTAACTGCATTGGGCTTGCCATAAGTACCGATGACGCACTATTTTGCAAAGCTGTAGTTAGGGCTGCTTGTTCATTTAGATATTGTTTATTTGCAGCTACTGCACTTGATGCTTGCGTTACCGCAAGAGCAGCAAGTGTTGCTAATGTGATTTTAGATAAATTCACGTTTACGCTCCATTTAAGTTGTTATTTATTTAATATTTTTGTATTAAACCGGCACTACCCGTTCCCGATTCAAGTTCAGCCTATACTGCTTTCAGTGAAATTGAAAATGAAACAAAAAATTAACATTAAATAACAAAAAACCAAAACAGAAACATTTTAAAACAACAACTTAAACCAATATTGTTAATTAATCACTAACAAAACCCCGAAAAACTGTAAATAAATAATTACATTAAATTAACACATAGTTACATATCATTTGTTTTTATTATTGGTAATACATTAAATGTCATTGCTACTCGGCTCTATAATTAATTGGCAATAGGGCTACCGATATAGATAGCAAACTGCAAATGTTGACGACTAAAAAAAGAAGCTGTTGACGTTTAGAAGCTGTTCATACCTATAAAACTTCAAACAAAACCATCAATTAATTTCGCTGTCATTGCGTCAGTAGCATAAACGCCTATTAAAAGTGTAATTAACAGCATTATCGCGGTGACATTTGAAAGTCTCAGGAGTAACATACCTGCGCGAAAGTACATTCCTTTTTGCTCATTCCAATATATTATTTAAGGTCAAACAATGAATGCTTGGTACCTCATTTGTTTTTTATCTGCATTAGCGATTTTTATCGCATTTGCTAACCAGTATATCCTCAAAATGCAAACCACTATTGCCATAACAACTGGCTCAGTAGTGATTTCACTGTTATTAATACTCGCGGTAAAATTATTGGGCGATTCAACGGCACTGGAGATTACACAGATAGTCTCAAGTATCGATTTTAATCAATTATTACTCAAAGGCATGCTCGGTTTTTTACTGTTTGCAGGCGCATTGGAAATTAACCTTGCAGCACTCAAAAAACAACGTTTCGAAATTACCGTACTGGTGTTATTTTCGACCTTAGCTTCAACCTTTATCATTGGCTTTTTAAGCTTTTACTTATTTGCCGCGTTAGGCTTTGCGGTGCCTTTTATCTATTGTTTATTGTTTGGTGCATTAATAAGTCCAACCGATCCAATTGCAGTGCTTGCAATTATTAAACAAATGCGTGCCCCTGAAGGCATTTCTGTGCAAGTTGAAGGTGAATCATTATTTAATGACGGTATTGGTTTAGTTATTTTTACCACTATTTTTGCCGTGGCTTTTCTCGACACTGAAGCCAGTGCAGCAGGCATTGCAGAGCTATTCTTTGTCGACGCACTGGGAGGGATTGCATTTGGTTTAGTGATTGCGTTAGTGGGTCATTATCTGATCATCAACAGTCGTGATGTAAATATTCGCTTGTTACTAACCTTAACTATACCGACAGCAGGATTCGCCGCTGCCAATATATGGGAAATATCTGGCGCACTGGCGATGGTAACTAGCGGTATATTGTTAGGTAATATAACCCGTACTAAAGCGACAGAGCGCACCGGGCCTGAAGACACTCGCTACGTAAAAGACTTTTGGCACGCCACCGACAGCTTTTTGAATGCATTGTTATTTTTGATTATCGGGATGCTAATTGTCACTATGCCCATCAGCCTAGCTGAAATTGGTTTAGGACTACTAATGGTGCCTGCAGTATTACTTGCTCGCTTTATCAGTGTTGGCGCACCATTTGTGGTATTTAAGAAATTTAGAAAATACGACAAACACTCAGTTAAAATTTTAACCTGGGGCGGCCTACGCGGTGGCCTTGCTTTAGCAATGGCTGCGGCAATTCCTCGTGATCAGGTATTTGTGGGCGGCTCTGATTTACACAACCTGCTTGTTATTGTTACCTACGTTGTGGTGATATTTTCGATTATTGTGCAAGGGCTCACTATTTCGCCGTTAATTCACAGTAGCATTAGTGCCAAACAACAAAACTAACATTTAAACTTACTTCTGGCGCCGCAAGCTAATGCTTACGGTGCTAGAATTAGTTATGCATTTTCTATGCATAAGATCCTAGAAATATTACGCCCATGTGTCTAAATGGGTTTCGTCTTCCTCGTCTGTATTGCGCTCTTTCTTAGCTGTTTCAAGCTTTTCTTTAGACAGTAGTTCTTTGCGCTCCAACTGACGTTTTTGCCGCTTTTCACGTTCAATTCGCTGCGCGTTCGAATCTTTTAGCCCCGCAATATGAAAAGCGCCTTTCGACTCAAGTTGCAAACGAGTGATCTGCCCTAAATAAGGGATCATAATATCCATACGTTCCTCCTTTGGTTACTCTTATCATCGGCCGTTATAGCTTATTCTTTAATTTATGCAAAAAAAACTTGCCAGCTTCCCCACAAATGTGTTTTTCTATATGTGAAATTTACTTAAACAGATTAAACACTTTTGTTTACATGAAGCAATGATAAAACGAAAGTTATTTAGGATATATTATAATGCGCTTAAACCTGACAACAGTACATCATCACCACCATTCACCGGAATAACCTGTCAGGTCTTTCGCTGAGAGGTTATTCCTAAAAGGAACCTCTGGCGAGTCAACATACAATGATTCATTTTTCGCCCTGAGGTTCCCTCGGGGTTTTTAGTTTTTAAATTAAAGGAAAAATGAATAATGAGTAATAGCAACCGTCTACGTATCGCCATCCAAAAAGGTGGCCGCCTTTCTAAAGATTGCCAAGACTTACTAAAACAGCTAGGTGTTAAACTTAACTTGCGTGAGCAACGTTTGATTGCCCACTCGACCAATATGCCGATTGACGTACTACGGGTGCGCGATGACGATATACCCGGTCTGGTAATGGACGGCGTGTGTGATTTAGGCATAGTAGGCGAAAACGTACTCGTTGAAGTACAAGCTGAGCGCCAGCGCCAAGGCGTACCAAGTGAAGTTACTAAACTGTCTAAACTTGATTTTGGCTACTGTCGCCTTGCACTTGCATGGCCGTCAGAACTTGGCAAGCAAGATAAAAGCTGGTTTGAAGGCAAACGCATTGCTACCACCTACCCTGAAATCTTAACTCAATACTTAAAGCGTGAAGGCATAAACGCCAGCACAGTAATGCTGACTGGCTCTGTAGAAGTCGCACCACGTGCAGGACTTGCCGATGCAATTTGTGATTTAGTATCTACCGGTGCCACACTTGAAGCCAACGGCCTTATGCAAGGCGATACTATTTTAGAATCAAACGCCTGCCTTATCCAAAATAAAGACTTACAAGATGCTGACAAACTAGCGCTTATCAACAAACTTATGCCACGCTTACGCGGCGTGAGACAAGCCAAAGAAAGCAAATACATCATGCTGCACGCGCCAAAAGATAAACTGGATGAAATTTGCGATATTTTACCAGGCTCTGGCCAACCAACGGTATTAGCGCTTGCTGGCTCTGATGAGTACGTAGCCCTGCACATGGTGAGCAGTGAAACATTATTTTGGGAAACAATGGAGCAATTAAAAGCGCTAGGCGCCAACTCTATCCTCGTTATGCCAATTGAAAAAATGATGGAGTAAGTCAATGTTGCGCTGGAATGAGGTTTCCAAAGATGCACAAGCAGCGGCGCTAATGCGCCCTGCTGTTAGTGCAAGTGTGGAAGTAGAAGCTATTTGCCAAACAATTATGGCAAACGTAAAAGAGCAAGGCGACACAGCCTTACTCGACATGGCTAAGCAATATGATAACCGCGAAAATCCGCGCTTATTAGTGCCGCAAAGTGAGATCAATGCCGCTGAGCAGCAGTTAAGCGCTGAGCTTAAATACGCGATAGACACAGCCTACGCTAATGTAAAACGTTTTCACCAAGCACAGCTACCCAAAGATATTAAATTGTCGACTCAGCCCGGTGTGTTATGTGAACTAAAATACCAAGCCATTGAAGCCGTTGGAATATATGTGCCAGGTGGCAGTGCGCCATTGCCTTCATCAGTGATCATGCAAGGTGTACTGGCGCAGCTAAGTGGTGCGACAACCGTAGTGTTAGCAACACCGGTGCAAGGTGATTTACCGATAAACCCAGCAATTTTATATGCGGCTAAACTATGCGGTATCAAAACAATCGTAGAAAGTGGCGGCGCAGGTGCAATCGCCGCAATGGCTTATGGTACAGACTCAGTGCCCAAGGTGAATAAAATTTTTGGCCCGGGTAACAGCTTTGTGACTATGGCTAAACAACTAGTAGCTCAGACCATACCAGGCATGGCGATCGATATGCCTGCGGGCCCATCTGAGGTGTTAGTGATTGCCGATGAGCGCGCAAACCCTGAATTTATTGCCGCTGATTTATTATCTCAAGCTGAGCACGGCGCTGATTCGCAAGTAATTTTACTGTGTAACAGTGAACGTATGATTGCCCGCACCGAGCAAGCCATTGAACGCCAATTAGCTAAACTATCGCGTCAAGATATTGCCGCAAAAGCATTGGCTAATTCATCGCTTATTTTGGTTGATTCAATCGAGCAAGCATTTGCTGTATCAGCACAATACGGCCCTGAACACTTAATACTGCAACTGGCTGATGCCAACCCGTATTTAAACAAAGTTAAAAATGCAGGATCTGTATTTGTGGGTGACTACACGCCAGAATCTGCTGGTGATTATGCCTCTGGTACTAATCACGTATTACCAACCTATGGCTACAGTGCCACTTATTCAAGCTTAAACTTACTTGATTTTTTTCGCACTTATACCGTACAAACCATTACTCAAAATGGTTTAAAAAACTTATCAAAAGCAATTTTACCATTGGCTGATGCAGAAGGACTTGATGCCCACGCAAATGCCGTTAAGGTGCGTTTAGAGGCGATGAACAATGAGCAATAATCCTTTATTACCGGCCAATATTGATGCATTAGCAGCATATAGCTCGGCAAAAAGTGAGAAACTAACCGGCACAACGTGGCTTAATGCAAATGAAAGCCCGTATGTTAAAAGTATCGATATCAGCATTAATGATTTAAATCGCTACCCTGATCCGCAGCCTATGAATGTTATTAACCGCTATGCTGATTACGCAGGACTCACTGCTGAACAAGCACTTATGACCCGTGGTGCGGATGAAGGTATTGAGCTACTGGTACGCACCTATTGCCAACCAGAGCAAGATTCGGTTGCTTTATTTTTACCTACGTACGGCATGTACAAAGTCACCGCCGACACCCACAACGTAGCAATAAATGGCTTAAGCCAAGCATTATTACTCGATGGTACTGTTGATGAAATAATCAACGCTGTTGGTAATAGCAAATTAGTGTTTATTTGTAATCCAAATAACCCAACAGGCAGCTTAACACCGCTTGAAAAAATAAAGGCTATTGCAACAGCACTTGCCGATAAAGCACTGGTCGTTGTGGATGAAGCCTATATTGAATTTTGCCCAGAGCAAAGTGCAAGCAAACTCATCAACGAATTTGCCAACATAGTAGTACTTAGAACGCTCTCTAAAGCATTTGCGTTAGCAGGCCTGCGTACAGGCTTTACTCTTGCCCAATCGTCAGTACTAGCGCCAATCCGTAAAGTGATTGCACCGTATCCAGTATCAACGATAGTGGCAAGCATTGCTGCAAATGCACTCAGCCCAGATGCCATTACTTCAATGCGTCGCCAAGTAAGTATTTTAAATGCACTAAGGGCAAAGCTAAAGCAGTGGCTCGAAGCCTCCCCTGCCGTATTACAAGTGCTCAGTGGCGAAGGAAACTTTGTCACCCTAAAGCTCGCCGATAAAAACAGCTTTAATATCGCACTTGAGCAAGGCTTAGTTATGCGTGCTTTTACTTTATACGGCGAAAACGATTGGCTACGTATTTCAATCGGCAGTGAGCAAGAACTAGAACAAGTAAAAATATGGTTAGATGGCCTAAGCCAATCAGCCACTTTTAAAGAGCAGGAAGTATCATGAGCAACCCGTATTTATTTATCGACCGTGATGGCACTATTATTGAAGAGCCAATCACCGACAAGCAAGTAGACAGTCTTGAAAAGTTAGCGTTTTTACCAAACGTGATCCCTGCTCTTTTGCAATTACAAGGCGCAGGCTATCGTTTAGTGATGGTGTCAAACCAAGATGGCTTAGGCACTGACAGCTTTCCAACGGCTGATTTTGATATTGCCCAAGATAAGATGATGGCTATTTTATCAAGCCAAGGCATTAAATTTGACGACGTATTAATTTGCCCACACTTTAATGAGCAAAATTGTGATTGTCGTAAGCCAAAAACAGGGTTGCTTACCGAGTTAATGCGCTCAGGTAAAGTCGATTTAGCACGCTCATTTGTGATTGGCGATCGCCAAACAGATATTGGCCTTGCACAAAACTTGTGTTGTGAAGGTATTTTGTATGACGGTGATTGGAATGCAATTGTCACTAAACTTACCACCGCTGATCGACAAGGCCGCGTGACTCGCAACACTAAAGAAACGCAAATTGATGTAAAACTCAATTTAGATCAAAGTAAAAATGGCGAGATCAGCACCGGCCTTGGCTTTTTTGATCACATGCTTGATCAAATTCGCACCCATGCCAATATTGGCCTTGATATTCAAGCCAGCGGCGACTTGCACATTGACGAGCACCACCTTGTTGAAGATATCGGCATTGCCCTTGGTTTAGCGCTTAAACAAGCCCTTGGTACTAAATCACAAATTGCTCGCTATGGTTTTGCCCTACCGATGGATGAATGCAAAGCAGAGGCACAAATTGACTTGTCAGGTCGTGCTTCGTTTGTATTAAACGCTAACTTTAGCCGTGAAAAAGCCGGTGATTTAGACGTACAAATGGTTGAGCACTTTTTCAAAAGCTTAAGCGACAATGCAGCGATCAGCTTAATATTGTCGGTTAGCGACGGTAACTGTCATCACCAAGTTGAAGGTTTGTTTAAAGCGTTTTCTCGCGCTTTACGTATGGCCATTGCCGCTGACGCCAGCCAACAAACAGCAAGCTCTAAGGGGTGTTTATGATTGCCATAATTAACACCGGTTGTGCCAACATAAACTCTGTACGCTTTGCTTTTGAGCGCTTAGGGCAAACGCCAGAAGTGATCACCTCGCCAGAGCAACTTAAAAACTTTGAACGCGCCATTTTACCAGGTGTTGGCCATGCATCTGTTGCTATGAAGCGCTTGGTAGAAGGCGGTTGGCAACAGGCAATCAATGAATACCAACGCCCTCTGATGGGGATTTGTTTAGGCATGCAGTTACTGTGCGAAAGCACTGAAGAAGGTAATGTGCAATGCCTTGGCAAAATACCTGGGCACGTTAAAGCACTTGATGTGGGTAGTTTAACGTCTCCGCACATGGGTTGGAATAACCTCACCGTTAATCGTGAACATGCTTTAACCAAAGGCCTTGATGCAAACAAGCAAGTATATTTTGTGCATAGTTTTGCTCATACCGTGAATGATGCAACATTGGTTAGTGGCGAATACGGGCAAACCTTCTCAGCGATTGTTGCCAACGATAACTACGCGGGTATGCAATTTCACCCTGAACGTAGCGCTAAAGTCGGCACTCAGTTATTGCAGAACTTTTTAGACTGGCAGCTATAAATAAAGCGTATCAACACAAATTAATAAAGAGAATTCAAGTGATTATTCCAGCATTAGATGTATTACAAAATCAAATTGTGCGCTTATATCAAGGTAAATACGATACCGCACAGTTTTACCCGTTTGAGCTTGGTGCGCGCTTACAAGAGTATGCACAAAGCGGCGCAGGTAAATTACACCTTGTTGATTTAGAAGGCGCACGCGATCCTAATAAAAAACAATGGCAACACATTCAAGCAGCCACCAAAGTACTTAACGTACCGTATCAAGTTGGTGGCGGTATTCGTACTGAACAAGACGTAAGCGACTGGCTTAAAGCCGGTGCTAACCAAGTAGTAATTGGCTCTATGGCGGTTGAAAAACGTGATGAAGTAAAAAGCTGGATTGAAAAATTCGGTGCCAAGCACTTTGTTATCGCCCTCGACGTTAATAAAACCGACAATGGCTGGGCACCTGCCACCCACGGTTGGTTAAGTGAATCAGAATTCGGCTTATTTGAATTAGTCGATTTTTATGTAGCACTGGGTGTAATTGATTTTCTATGCACGGACATCAGTAAAGACGGCACCATGACTGGTCCTTCGTTTGCATTATATGAAGACTTAATAAAACACAACAGCAATATTAAAGTACAAGCATCTGGGGGTGTAAGCTCGCTTGATGACATTAAAAAGCTCAAAGAGCTTGGTGTAGGCGGTGTTATTTTAGGTAAGTCACTGCTTGATGGCGCATTTAATGTAGAGGAGGCGTTGGCATGTTATCAAAACGCATAATCCCGTGTTTAGACGTTAAAGACGGCCAAGTAGTCAAAGGCGTTAAATTTAAAGGCCACGAAGTGGTTGGCGACATATTAACAATGGCTAAAGCGTATAGCGAAGCTGGTGCTGACGAACTGGTATTTTATGAAATTAGCGCCAGTGTTGAAAAACGCCTTCTCGATGTAAACTGGGTAGAGAGCATAGCACGTCATATTGATATTCCATTTTGTGTTGCAGGTGGTATTAAATCAGTGGCTGATGCAGCACGCGTATTAGAACGCGGCGCTGATAAAATCAGTATAAACAGCCCTGCTATTGCCCGCCCTGAGCTTATCAAAGAACTACATGATGAGTTTGGTAAACAATGTGTCGTTGTCGGCATTGATAGCTTTTACGATGAAGTAACTGGCGAATATTTAGTGTATCAGCTTACTGGCGATCCTAATGCGTCAAGCCGCACCCGTTATAAAACGCAAGAATGGGTAAAACGCGTGCAAGACTTAGGCGCAGGCGAAATCGTACTCAACTGCATGAACCAAGATGGCGTACGCAATGGCTACGATAACCAGCAGCTGTCTAAAATGCGTGCTTTGTGTGATATTCCTCTTATCGCCTCAGGTGGTGCTGGCACCATGCAAGATTTTGTCGATGTATTTAAACAAAGCCACGTTGATGGCGCACTGGCAGCCAGCGTATTTCACAAAAATGTGATCAACATCGGCGAATTAAAACAATATTTAATAGATAACCAAGTGGCGGCGCGACTATGCAACTAACCAAACAAAACCTTACCCAAGTTGATTTTGCTAAAAGCGAATTGATCCCTGCCATCGTGCAAGATGCCCGTACTGGGGTTATTTTAATGCAAGGCTTTATGAATCAAGAATCGCTGGAAGTCACCTTTGAAAAGCAAAAAGTGACGTTTTACTCGCGTTCAAAAAACCGTTTATGGACCAAAGGCGAAACCTCTGAGAATTACTTAGAAGTAGTGTCTGTCCATACTGATTGCGACTATGACTCTATTTTAGTGCTGGCTAACCCGCTTGGGCCAACTTGTCACTTAGGCACACAAAGTTGTTTTGGTGATGCTGCAAAACCAAGCCTAAGCTTCTTAGCGCAGCTTGAGCAAGTAATTGTATCGCGTAAAAACGACGACCCTGAAAAAAGCTACACCGCCTCTTTGTTTGCTAAAGATTTAAGCCGCAGTTGTCAAAAAGTGGGTGAAGAAGGCGTTGAGGTCGCTTTAGCTGCAATGAAACATGATAACGAAGAGCTAACCAACGAATCAGCTGATTTGTTATATCACTTAATCGTATTGCTACAGCGCCAAGGCCTAGAGCTACAAGACGTAGTAGCGTGTTTGCAAGGAAGACATAAGTAAGTTTATCTGCTCTTGTTTATTAAGCGCTGAGTTTGCTCAGCGCTTTGTTTAAAGACCTTTAAGTAAGTTGTTTACAAAAAGGCTAAGAGGCGCCGCGCTGAATACCAAGCAAAAAGTCTTTTAAAATAAAATAGTTAAAACAGAAAATGCAACTGCGGAATATGAAAGGCTAGACTGCATCCAAGTCAGCTTTTAAAGTCTAAATCACGCTATTGCTGCAAGAGCTTTATTTTCTGGCAGTGAGAGCATTTTTAACGCTGCGTCTCTTGGTTTACTTTCACCTTGTTCCATTTCCTCACTCGTTATCACTAACATTAAAATAGCAAGCGAATACAGGTTGGGAAAGATTATTTTGTTGCCTAAACTTCGTACTTTCTCGGGCGTAAATTCATGTACCGTAGTTAAGCAAAGCGCATCAAACTTTCGCATTAAAATAAAAATTATCAAATCCCCTTTAAACCTTTTTAGTCGCTCTATACGACTAAACTAAAAACACCACAAAAATGAAAGGGAATAATAATGATTAACGCATTCACACGATTGACTCTGATTGGCACTGTACTGCTATCTGCTCAAGCTTTGGCTTGGAATAACGAGATGACACTACAAGACACAAAAAAGCTTACCCTTGATGCTCAATCACTATCAGCATTAAACGTTGAAGCAGGTTCGGGCTTTTTACATATCGTAGGCAGTAATACCGACACTGTGACGGTAAAGGCTGAAATTTATCAATATGAAGCGCATGACAACTACTGCCTTACTTTAGATAAAAGTGGCAACTCAGCAAAATTAACTGCGAATAATTGTGATAACCACAGTGAAGATCATACGCGCATAGATCTAACGGTGTCGCTACCAGCAACATTCTTGCTTGATATTACCGATGGATCAGGCGAGATCTCGATTGAAAATGCAGCTGAAACTAGCATTCATGATGGTTCTGGCGCAATTATAATCAATAATATTTCGGGTCAATTAACCATTGAAGATGGCTCAGGCGCAATCACTGCGAGCAATATTACTGACAGTGTAAACATCCATGACGGCTCTGGCAGTATTGAACTGGCAAACACTCAAGGTGATGTAATCATTCATGATGGATCGGGTAATATCGATGTGCAAAACATTGTCGGCAAAGTAACAGTAACCGATGGATCTGGTGGTATTTATGTTAACAAAGCAGGCGATTTTACTTTACTTGCTGATGGTTCAGGTAGCGTTACAATAAAAAATGTGCCTATTCAAAATCTATAAGTGGCTGCGTTTGCTTAAAGAAATACTTAGTTTTGGGGCAAAAAAATTTAAAAATTGCGCTAAAACGTTTGATATAAGTCATGCAATAATTTTATTTTCACGTCTTTAATGGCATTTTTTCAAGCCCTTAGGTATCCTTTAAGCAACTACGAAGGATTAGCTATCACAAAAGGATAGTCCACTATGAAAAAGTATTTATCGGTATTATTAACAGGCCTTATTTTATCGGGTTGTAGCAGCTTAACAACAGAGCAAAAAGCAAGTATTGATAACCTCACGCCTTGTGAAAAAATCAATGGTTTATTAGCCGCCTACGACTCACGTTTTGAAGTGTTAAAGCGCACCCGTGTAAATACAAAGTACGCAGAAACCTGGACAGCTAAATACAATCTCGTTGGTGAAGCATGCCAAATCAGTGCTTTGGATGCCGATACAGTGACTTATCGTTGCCAAGATAATTACCAAGAAAAAACGCAAGCGGTGGCCATTCATCAAAAGGCTGTTGATTTCACCCGAGCTTGTTTAGCGCAAAATAACTGGCACGAACAACAAAAAGAATCTGCTGATTCATTACGCACTACCTTTGTACTTGATGAAAAAAACCCAGCTATTTCAATTCATACCGGAAAAACTTTATCTCGCTCAACGCCTTGGTCTACCTCATTTGAAGTAGGTAAATCGGTAGCAAATAAATAGCATTAAAACCATAAAACAGGTCAGCAAATGTTGACCTACTTGGCTAAGGATTTATGAATTCAACACCCCAAAAAAGTTCATCGCTATTAAAAACCGACTGCATTGGGAAATGCCACCGTCTCAAAGGCTATTGCAGCGGCTGCGGCCGAACTAGCGACGAAATATTTGACTGGATCATTTTATCAGACCAAGAGAAACAAGCTATTTTAGATACTCCAAGAGAGGATACTAATACCCCATAGCTTATTATTAAGGTGCATTGCGTTGCGACGGGTCGCGTTTAAAGTCTTTAATTAATTGCTTAGGGTCAAGCTCCTCACGTTGCTTACTTGCTGCCTCAGCCCACCACAGTAACTGATTAAACGACCGCGAAAAATATTCGCGCCATGATGCTTGCTCTGCCTCATTGTTTGTTTCACCACTTTCAATAAATACATCCTGTGCTTTTGGCACATGGATCATAGCCGACACCGGCAAACACCCAAGTTCACTTAAAAAACTGCGCATCCCAACAGCGGCACGAACGCCACCCCACTGCCCCGCAGAATACGTAACAATAACGCTGGGTTTGTAAGCAAATAAAGAGCTACCAAAATGGTTTAATAGATTAGCCAATGCTGGACTCATTGAATGATTGTACTCAGGGCTGACCATAATAAAACCATCACTGGCTTTAATTTTTTCCGCTAGGTCATCGAGTTTTTTAGGCACCTCGGCTTGTGAATAAGCAAAGTGCGGTTTGAATATAGGGTCCAGCTCATAGTCTAGCGGATCTATCAGTTCAATATCGTGATCACTGTATTGCTCAAGCAAACAGCGTTGGCATGCCTTGGCAACTCTTTCACCGAGACGTGCCGGCTTAGGTGGCGAGCTTTTTCGAACTGAACCTAAAAAAATTAATAGTTTCATGTACTGGCACTCCATTTTATTTAAATCATTATACGAATATAAACGTAAATTTGTGCGGTAGGTCATAAATAAAACCTACCTTACAAGCAAAACATAAAATGCATGTTTAAACATTAATGTGGATCACGCTTTACCCTGTAGCTAACATTACTAAGCTTTATCGAGCGCTTGGCTTACATCAGCAATGATATCGTCGATGTTTTCAATACCCACTGATAAACGAATTAAATCGCGGCTAACCCCTGCGTTCGCCAATTCTTCATCATTTAATTGTCGATGCGTGGTTGATGCTGGGTGGCAAGCCAATGACTTTGCATCACCGATATTTACTAAACGTAAAATCATATTCAGCGCATCAATAAAGTGAGTGCCAGCTTCAAGGCCACCCGCTATCCCAAAGCTTAAAATACCAGACGCTTTGCCACTAGTGGTTGTTTTACTCATTGCGTTATAGGGACTTGACGCTAACCCCGCGTAATTAACCCAAAGCACCTTAGGGTGATTCTCTAGGTATTCAGCAAGCTGTTGCGCGTTTTCACAGTGGCGCTGCATTCTTAGCCCTAAAGTTTCAAGACCAATTAAAATGTCAGAGGCGTTTTTAGGCGCAAGTGCCGCACCGGTATTTCTAAGTGGAACAACACGGCAGCGACCAATAAACGCCGCTTCAGCAAAAGCATCGGTATAAACCACATTATGATACGACGGATCAGGCTCATTCATCATCGCAAAACGAGTGGCATTAGCTTTCCAGTCGAACTTACCCGAATCAACAATTATGCCGCCAATCGCCGTACCATGGCCGTTAATATATTTAGTAAGCGAATGCACCACAATATCGGCACCCAACTCAAATGGCCGGCATAAATACGGCGTTGCTACCGTGTTATCAACAATCAGCGGCACGCCTTTGCTATGGGCTATTTTAGCTAATCGAGCGATATCAACAATATTCCCTGCAGGGTTACCAATCGACTCACAAAAAACCGCACGGGTATTCTCATCAATCGCGTTTTCAAAACCGGCAAAGTCATCCGCTTTAATCATCCGCGCTTCAATACCTTGGCGAGGTAGACTATGGGCAAATAAGTTATAAGTACCACCATACACTTGGCTGGTACTGACAATATTAGTGCCCACTTCACACAAACATTGAATTGCGTAAGTGATGGCCGCCATACCAGAGGCCACAGCAAGCGCACCAATGCCCCCTTCCATGGCCGCAATACGCTGTTCAAGCACCGCATTAGTCGGGTTCATAATACGAGTATAAATATTCCCGGGTACTATTAAATCAAATAAATCAGCACCATGTTGAGTACTATCAAACGTATACGATGAGGTATTATAAATCGGCACCGCCGCCGATTTAGTTGTAGGTTCAGATTCATAACCGTGATGCAGCGCTAAAGACTCAAGTTTCATAATTATTTCCTTCAATTAATTTGCCACTAAGCTAGCATTTATTGGTTATAAAGTGCACATGAAATATATTAAAGGATGTTGAAGTAATTAGATTTAAGTTAAATTCTGCTAAGAGAGAATTATGTTAGTTTGTTCCACCTTAAACGAACACCTGCTTTTCTTAAGAAAGTGGACATAGCTGTTTATTATGGTTTAGGCTGTGAAGCGTGCATTGACTGATTGAACGTATCTTAACTCCAGATCGTCCTCTGGACTTTTCAGCTATAAAAAATAAAAAGAACAATAATCTGTTGTATT
>NZ_VXCS01000031.1:0-49345 GCF_052850545.1 Pseudoalteromonas sp. 1181_04 | reverse complement strand
TCGCTAACTTTACCCTCGCTAACTTTACCCTCGCTAACTTTACCCTCGCTAACTTTACCCTCGGTAACTTTATTCTCGCTAACTTTATTCTCGCTAACTCATTCGACTACCCATTGTAAACTCGCACCGTGTTGCTTTAACCATTTTGTTGCTTGCTTATAATCAGGATAAAACTCACTGACGCGCTGCCAAAATGCGGCACTGTGATTTAAATATTTCAAGTGAGCTAGTTCATGCACAATCACATAATCAATAATACTCTGCGGCGCACTGGCTAATAACAAATTAAAGGTCAATTCTCGTCGTCGATTACAACTGCCCCAACGACGCTTATAAGTATGAATGCGAATACTGCTAGGTAAAGTCTCTGCCATTTGTAGGCAATAAGCATGTACACGCATTTCAATATAATTTTCTAATTGCTCATGTAAAAAACTTTCGAGCAAGGTTTGGTACATTGGCTGCTGATGCTTAACCCGTCCAGAAAGATTTAGCTGTAACACATCTCCCTGCTGATTTTTTACTAGCTGCCATGCGCTGCGCGAGCTGACACCATAAGTCAGTATCACAGGTTGTGAAAAAACCAGTACGCGATTATCTTGTAATGGGTATTGGCGAGTATCAAGCATTTGACTTTGCTTGTTAATTTGCGCATTGATCCAGTCAGTTTTACTTAGCAGCCAGCTTTCAAGTTCCTTTTTAGCAACCCCAACAGGCGCATAAACTGTGACACTTTGTTGCTGGACTTTGATAGCGACAGTTTTGCGGCGGCGACTACGTTTTAATGTATATTCAAACAAACCTAACTCTTGTAATTGACCGACAGTCATTAAACTAATTAACAGGTCACTATAATACCTTGCAAAATAACTGCTAATCTATATCTAAGTAGAATTAAATAAAGCGATATCAAACATGCCTGATAAGCCTTGTTGTCGTTATACCTCTCCCGATGGCCATCATTGTCAAGAAACAGACATGGGTTCAGGTTTTTGTTTTTGGCATGATGCCAAATTTGATAAGTCAGGCTTAGATCTGACCCAAAAATTAGAGCGCTATGCAAAAAAGGGAGGATTATTACAGGGATTGCAATTAAAACGCGCTAACCTTAATGGGCTTAATTTGATAAAACAAGATGATGAGGATGGCTTTGATTTATCTTACAGTAATTTTTATCGTGCAACGCTCACCAACGCTCATCTGTTTAATAATAAAATAGCCCACAGTTCACTGATGAAAGCCAACTTGCACGAAGCAAGCCTGCATTACTGCAACCTACAAGATACAAATTTATTGGGTATAAAACTAAACAACACCCGTATTGATAACATTGAGCTAGGCGCTGAACTATTACAGGAAAAACAAGCTAAAGCAGCGCTTAAACATACAGATAAAAGCGCAGCCCTTGACTTATTTGAACAATCAGAAGAAATATTTCGCAATTTACGTAAAGCATCAGAACAACAAGGCTTATTTGAACTGGCGGGTAATTTCACGTACAAAGAACTGCGGATGCGTCACGCACAATATCCACGGGGTTCAAAAAAACGATTAGCCTCGAGCTGTATTGATATGTTGTGCGGGTATGGTGAAAAGCCTGAAAATGTGATCCGTTTTAGTTTGTCACTGATCATCTGCTGCGCCCTGTGTTATTTTATTTTTGGGGTGATGGATGCTGGTCGTATTATGCAGTTCAATCCGGCGGCAACATTAAGTGATAATTTATTAGCCCTACTTAATAGCTTCTATTTTAGCGTGGTTACTTTTACAACCTTAGGATATGGCGATATTACTCCGGTTGGTTTCTCCCGATTCGTTGCTGCAGTTGAAGCGTTTTGCGGGAGTTTCTCTCTGGCATTATTCGTAGTCGTATTTGTCAAACGTATGACCCGATAATTACCGATTACTTTATCTGCGAAAATAAATAGTTCAGCTAAATACCTGCTATAAAACTGGTTATAAATGATGCTATCATTGCGCACAATGAAACTTAGCGAATTGATTTTAAAAAGTTTTTGATTTTGTTAAATTTTGCAGCTAAATATGTAAACAAATAACAGGCATTTGCGCAAAATTAATTAATTGTCTTAACATATATTTCAGGTGATATTAGTTATTACTGAAATAACAGTGTATTGAGCCGTTATGCTTACCGCTTTTTTTATTACCGATCACGATCCGAGCCTTCTTATTAATGGTGTTTATGACCCATTTTTAGTCGCTCTGTCTGTTTTAACGGCTATTTTCTCTGCATTTTTTGCAACTTACATGATCGATCTGGCCAAAGAAACACGCTTCAAAAGTTATCAAAAATTAGCCAACTCAACGGCTTCCTTGGTACTTTCTGGCGGTATTTGGAGTATGCATTTTATTGGTATGTTGGCATTTTCACTGTGTACAAATATCAGCTACGACCCAACACTCACCTTTTTATCTTTCATTCCAGCATTTTTAGCCTGCCTAACTGGCGTGTCATTATTAGTAAAAAATAACGCCACTATTTTCAGTTTAATACTGCCCTCGGTACTACTCGGCGCAGGTATCGGCACTATGCATTACAGTGGTATGGCAGCAATGGAATTGAGCCCGCTGCTACGCTACGATCCATTGATGTTTGGGTTGTCAATTATCGTTGCCGTTGTACTGGCGTTTATATCTTTATATGCTCGCTTTAATATTAAAAAGCACCTCTCAACACTAAATTCTTTGCAGACGCGGTTGATCAGCGCAATCATTTTGGGTTTTGCTGTTGCAGGTATGCATTACATGGGAATGGCGGCAACACGGTTTGTTGCAACCTCGCCATTAATTGGTAATGACAGCGCCAGCTCAGAACTTACATTTGTTGCTATTAGCGTAGTGTTCGCCACCATTATTCTAACCGCGATAGTTGCTATCATTAACGGTATGGTACGCTATCGCATGTTACTTGAAGAAAAAACAGGGAATGAATCTCGCTTAGAGGCTATTTTATCGACCGCTATAGATGGCATTGTAACAATTAACAATCGCGGTATTATCTTAAGCTTTAATAACGCTGCAGAGAATATTTTCGGCTGGCATAGCACTGATGTAAAGGGTAAAAACATAAAAATGCTGATGGCAGATGATATCGCAGCCGAGCATGATGAATATCTATTAAAGGCACATCACATCGATTTAGGTAAAGTTATTGGCGTCAATCGTGATGTTCTTGCTAAACATAAACAAGGTCACCTATTTCCTATTCGCTTAGGTATTGGTGAAGCAAACCAGCCAGGACAAGAGTCAATATTTGTTGGCTTTATTACTGACTTGACTGAGCAACGCAAACTACAACAAAACCTCATAGCGAAAGAACAACAATACCGCTCGCTGATGAATAATATGCCTGGCGTGGTATTTCGCTGCCAGTTGGATAAAAGCTGGAGCATGATTTTTATTAGCCCTAGCATTAATGAAGTAACTGGCTATGTCCCATCGGAATTTATCAATCAGCATATTCAGTTTAGTGATTTGATTTTTAAAGATGATAACAAACGCATCAATAAATCGGTCGAGCAAGCGATCGCTGCTAAATCGCAATACTCAATTGAATACCGACTACGTCATCGAAGTGGCAAGCTAATTTGGGTGCTTGAGAAAGGTAGCTTTGAGTTCAACAAGCAAGGTGAAGCGATTTGGATCGACGGCGTTATTATCGATATTAGTGAACGTCGTGAATACGAAGATAAATTAAAGTTGGCGAAAATAGCCGCCGAAGATGCAGCTCAAGCCAAACAGTCATTTATGGCGAATATGAGTCACGAAATTCGCACACCGATGAATTCGATTATTGGCTTTAGTGATTTATTGATGGATACACCACTTGATCAAGACCAACAAAAGCACTTAATTATCGTAAATAATGCGGCTCGCTCGCTGTTACGGCTATTAAATGAAATATTGGATTCTGCAAAACTTGAAAAAGGTAAGCTGACCATTGAATTAGTGCATTTTAATCTTCAAGCGGTGCTTGATAGTATTATTTCTACATTTTGGTTAGAAGCAAAAAAGAAAGATCTAGAACTAACACTTACCATCAAAGAGTCTGTTCACCCTACTTATTACGGTGATCCAGACCGAATTCGCCAAGTTTTAACAAATTTAATTGGTAATGCAGTTAAGTTTACAGCTCAGGGCTCAGTGAATGTCACTGTCAGTACGACACAAAATAATTACTTATTTTTTGAAGTACAAGATACCGGTATTGGTATTGCTAAAGATCGTCTTAAAGCGGTATTTCAGCCTTTTGAACAAGCTGACGGGACTACTACACGTCGTTTTGGTGGCACTGGACTTGGTACTACTATCAGTAAGCAACTCGTTGAGCTGATGGGTGGCATAATCAACGTAGTCAGTGAAGAAGATAAAGGCAGCTGCTTTTATTTTTCATTGCCTTTAGAGGTCGGTGATGAAACCCAAGTCAATTACTTTGATAAGTTGTATACGCAATTACCTAAGCTGCGCATTTTAGTCGTTGATGACATAGCACAAAATGTTGAGCTACTACAGTTATTATTGTCGCGAGATCAGCATACGATTAGCTCTGCAAGCAACGGCTTAGAAGCGATCGCTATTTTTGAAAAACAAGATTTTGATGTCATTTTAATGGATATCCATATGCCTGAATGTGACGGTATTGCCGCGACCGAAAAAATTCGTGAAATTGAGCAACAACGACAGCTAAAAAAGACTCCGATCATTGCGCTCACCGCCAGTGTCTTACAGCAAGATAAATTAACGGCTAAAAAAGCGGGTATGAATGGCTTCGCCAATAAGCCTGTTGATATCAATCAATTGAATCAAGAGATTGCGCAAGTGCTTGGCTTTGGTTTAAATATAGAAACGCAAATTGCTCACAGTGATCCCACAGCACAGCATATTGATTTAAAAAAAGGACAGCAACTTTGGGGCAGTAAGTGTAAACAGCTGAGCGAAATACACCGTTTTTTTAAAGAGCAGCAGGCAACATGTGACATTATCTTTAATGATGGACTAAATGCCTTAAAAGATATTAATGGCACATTACATACCCTTAAAGGCTTATCTGGTAATTTAGGTTTACCGACTATGATGGCCCTACTTTCAACCTTAGAAAACAGCCAAGCCCCTGAGCAGCAGGCGCAAATAATTCAGCAATTGCAGATAGAGTTTAATGCGGTCAATGAGTTGTTAGCTAGAAAAACCAGCAGCTGTATAGCAGTGCAAAGCAGCGAAAAAAATACCCAAGTACTATCGCTCAGCGAATTTAAAATACTGTGTGAACAACTGCGTAAAGACGCAGAAAATGCAGAGCTCAATGATGAGTTGTTAGCAACATTAGCAGACAATGCCCCCGCTACTTATCAAAGTGATGTGGATGCATTAATCGAATATTTCGACCAGTTTGACTTTGACAATGCCCAGAGTACTCTTATTGCATTAATAGAGCTGCTCAATCAGGCAGCAAATTTGGAAACACACTGATGGACTTAATAACCGAACGCCCACGAATTCTTATTGTTGATGATGAACCCGCCAACCTTAAAGTCATGCGCGAAGTATTAGGGAATCAATATCGCCTCTCTTTTGCTAAATCGGGTGATGCCGCGCTCGCGTTAGTTGAAAAAGAGCCACCCAAACTCATTCTACTCGATATTATGATGCCAAATATGAGTGGTTTTGAAGTATGTCAGCTGCTTAAACAAAACCCTGCTACTGAGCATATTCCAGTCATTTTTGTGACTGCACTTGCGGATGAAAGTGATGAGTTTAAAGGTTTTGAAATTGGCGCGGTAGATTACATAACCAAGCCTATTAGTCCTGCAATCGTAAGAGCGCGTGTTAAAACTCATTTATCCCTAGTTCAGGCTGAGCAGCTAAAGTTGGCTCACGTTGATTTAGTCCATCGTTTAGGGTGCGCTGCCGAGTATAAAGACACCGATACTGGCGAGCATATTGTGCGCATGAGTAAATACAGTAAAATTTTAGCACTAGCCTATGGAATGACTGAACAACATGCTGAGCTTCTCAAACAAGCAGCACCGATGCATGACATTGGTAAAATCGGCATTCCCGATGCAATCTTGCTTAAACCAGGGAAATTAACAGCCGAAGAATTTGAACACATGAAACAGCATGCCAAAATCGGCGCTAAAATTTTAGCAAACTCGTCATCGCCGTTATTGCAGCTCGCCTATATACTTGCGATGGAGCATCATGAAAAATGGGATGGATCAGGTTATCCAAACGGTCTTAAAGGTGAGGAAATTTCGATTGAAGGACGTATTGCGGCAATCGCCGATGTATTCGATGCACTTACCTCTAAACGTCCCTATAAGCAAGCTTGGAGCGTTGATGAAGCCATAAGTCATATGCGCGAGCAAGCTGGTAAACACTTTGATCCTCAGCTTATCGCACTATTTGAAGGCCAGCTAGATGCTGTTTTAGCAGTGTACTCTGCCTACCAAAGCTAACCATATGCTAGATGTTGGCCGAGATATATGCATAGTCATGAGAGGTGATTTCATGACTATTACCACTTAAATCCTGAAAATAAACAGAGTATGTAACTTTGTGATCAGCAACCACGGTTTTAATATTTAAGTCAGCCAAATGCTTAAGCCAAGCGATAAACTGCTCTCCAGATGCGCCAAATGCAATCCCTTTACTACTGCCCTCTCGCTCAAATAACGCTAAGCGAATAGTTGCCGCAGGATCTTCTAGTGTTAAAGGCCCAGTACCCTCATCCCAAAAAGCAAGCTCTGGCACAATATTAAATCCAAGGACTGTTTTGTACCACGTGACGGCTTGCGCAAGGTTAGTCACATTTAAATGGCAATGATCGACACCAGATAAAGTAGGCATTGCCATTAGCCAATCTCCGACTTAAGTTGTTCAATAAATACCTGCATATATTCAGTACGACGCACCGCTTCTGCTTTTGCTGAAGGTGTATTCATACTCTGTGCAATATGTAATAGCTTGATGAAGAAGTGATCTAATGTATACAAGCTGTCATCCGGGCTGCGGTGGGCGCAAAATGGATCGTCAGGGTGATATAAATTGCGTCCGATTGAGCCCCCTACTTTCATACAGCGGCTGACACCAATTGCTCCTAAAGCATCCATACGATCAGCATCTTGAACGATTTGTGCTTCCACACTTTCAATTGCAATGTTAGCACTAAAACTATGGGCTACAATAGCATGATGAATGGCATCAAAATATTGCGCGTCGTACCCTATTGACGCTAAAAATGAAATTGCTTTATCTGCGGCCATTGTTGAAGCTTTAGCGCGATCCGGGTGGTTTTTAGCCACTGCAACACAGTCATGCAACCATGCTGCGGGTAACACCACGTCCATCGAAGCATCTTCAGCAAAGCAGAGCTGTTTTGCAACACGCACGACTCGTTCAATATGGGTAATATCGTGGGCGACATCAGCACTCACTAACGACAAAATAAAAGCACGGCAATGATTTTCTAGCTGTTGCAACGGCTCAGATAATACTAAAACGGGCAAACGTTGTTCCATAAATCCTGTAATTTCAAATTAATGCATTGAATTACTGTTACTTTACCGCGGTTATAGGCTGTTGTGCAAAACATTCATTGTATGTTCGAGCCTGCTTCACTAAAATACGCTCTTAATTTATCCGTAATGAGAAGCCTAATGTCATCTGTCGTATACCTAGAAGCTGGTCGTGAAAAATCACTAAAAAGAAAACACCCATGGTTGTTTTCAAAAGCCATCAAAAAAATAAAAGGTAAGCCAGGTTTAGGTGACACAGTGACCATTCACGATAGTAATGGTAAATTTTTAGCTACAGCGGCTTACAGTCCGCACTCACAGATCCGCGCGCGTGTTTGGAGCTTTGATGAAACAGAAATCATCGACCAAGCTTTTTTTGAACGTCGCTTACGTCGTGCCTTTGCGGCACGCGAGCAAGTAATTACTGAAGGTGGCTTAACGGGATTTCGGTTATGTGCCGCCGAGTCTGATTTTTTACCAGGTGTAACCATTGATAAATTTGACAACTTTTTAGTGTGTCAGTTATTAAGTGCCGGTGCTGAGCGCCATAAAGGTGAAATAGTTGGCGCTTTAATCGCTATTTTCCCAGGCTGTAACGTGTATGAGCGCTCTGATGTCGATGTGCGCACCAAAGAAGGCTTAGAGCCGACTATGGGCGTGTTATGGGGTAATAAGCCTGAGCAGCCAGTATTAATTGAAGAAAATGGTTTTAAAATTGAAGTAGACATTCTCGAAGGTCATAAAACCGGTTTCTACCTTGATCAACGTGATAGCCGTGCTGCATTAGAGCGTTTTTCAAAAGATAAAAGAGTACTTAACTGTTTTAGCTACACAGGTACCTTTTCATTGTATGCACTGCGTGGCGGCTGCGAGCATGTTACTAACGTTGACGTATCGCAACCCGCGCTTGATACCGCAAAACGTAATGTCGAGCACAATAATCTTGATTTAGATAAAGTTGACTTCATAAAACAAGATGTATTTAAATTACTACGCCAATACCGTGAAGATGGGGTGTTATTCGATACTATCGTTATGGACCCACCTAAATTTGCTGATAACAAAGCACAACTAACGGGTGCGTGTCGTGGCTATAAAGATATCAATATGATTGCCATGCAAATTCTTAAACCAGGTGGTACGTTGCTTACGTTCTCATGTTCAGGTTTAATGGAGCAAAATTTATTTCAAAAAGTGGTTGCTGATGCAGCCCTTGATGCTGGTAAGGATTTGTTGATCATGGAGCGTTTAAACCAAGCTGCTGATCATCCAATCGCAGGCAGTTACCCTGAAGGTTTTTACCTAAAAGGCCTGATCTGTAAAGTTTACTAAACTGACTGCAACTAATTAACCTGAGTTCATCAGGTTAATTAAACTGCATTATTTCTAGCCCAGCGGTTACCGTGCCATCACTTTCTTTGCTGGCACGAACGACTTTTGCTGTTGCATCAAGTGGTGCAATGGCAGGGCTGGTCGAATCAATATTCACCTTCACAATGGTGCCCAGTTCAAGTAATTCATCCAACTGCAGTGACAACCCAGTTGCACTTAAATCGACACATACAGCATCAAAATGTTGATCAGCGACTGGCTCAAGTGTGGTTAATTTTGCCTGTGCATTTAATTGCATACGTCTAAAATTACGTTTATCTTCATTTAGCATAATAACTCCTAAACAACCGTATTGATTTTTTCTAATAACCCCACGACCGAAAAAGGCTTCACCACATAGGCATCGCAACCGGCATCAAAACCAGCTTGTTGTTCCTGTACGGATTCTAAGCCTGACACCATAACAACAGGAATATTACGAGTTTCAGGGGTGTTCTTCAACATTCGACACGTGTCGTAACCATCTAGGCCGGGCATACATACATCGAGTAAAATCGCATCCGGTGGATTTGCAATAGCCGACGATAAACAGCTCTTACCTGATTCAGCATAACTGAGCTCAAAATCCGCTGATAAAGCGACTTTGAGCATTTCAAAATTAAAGTACTCGTCATCTACAACTAGTAAACGCGGGTGTGTATTAGCGGATGAGCGCATGGTTAATATCAGTTCCTTCTCATCTAACAAATATTTCCTTCCAAGGTATTCGATGTTTACTAAATACCAAACTCAATCAATTTCTTTCAGAGCATTCAATACACGCTTAGCTGAAATCGGATACGGTGTCCCTAACGTTTGCGCAAACAAGGATACTCTAAGCTCTTGTTGCATCCAAAATATATCCTGCAATTGTTGCGGAGCAGGCATTCCAGGCGGCACTTTTTTCAGCTGTTTTTGATACTCTTGAGCAACCTTTTCTAACTCAAGTACACATAATCTGTCACGATTTGGATCAACTGGCAACTTTTCTAAGCGTTTTTCTATTGCTTTTAAGTAACGAATTAAATCACTAAGTTTGTCTGCGCCATGATTTGAAACAAAGCCTTTGAATACCAAAGATCCCAGTTGGCTTTTTATATCTCCATGTGCAGTGATCATGGTTAAATCAACTCGCCCTTTCATTTTTTTATGTAACGCATGCGCAATACTCAACACTTGCTCAACTTGGGTTGCAATAGCAACAACCGCATCGCCGAGCTCACCGCGCACGTGCTCTTTTACTTGCTCAAACGCTTGTTCGGTGCGTACATCGCCTAATTTCACCAATAAACTGTCAACGCCTGCGGCAATACAGTCATCAATTAAATCAGCAACCTTACCAAACGGATTAAAATATAGACCTAATTTAGCCTTATTGGGTAAGTTTTGTTGCAAATATTTTATCGGCGAAGGTACATTCAGTAATACCAAACGGCGTAACCCCTGCTGATGGGCAGTTTGCGCTTTAACTTCGTTATCAAATAGCTCCACTGCCGCCGATGATTTTTTATCTACCAGCGCAGGATACGCTTTGATTTCATACTGGCCTTGTTTTTTCACATAGGATACCGGTAACTTGCCAAAATCCCATTGCAATAGGTCAGCTTTTTCAATGCCTTTATCTGCCACTTTAGACAGCGTTTGCGTCACTTTACCCTGCAATTGCGCTTTGAGTTTCGCTAAATCCATACCTCGGGCAAGTACATTATCTTTTTCATCACGAACTTCAAACTGCAGTCGTAAGTGAGTCGCAAGGGTGGTTAAATCCCAGGCCTCTGGATCAACTTTTACACCTGTCATACGTAATAAACGCGTACTGAGCGCCTCAATGAAGTTACCTTGCATAGGCTCGATTGCTGCAAGAACCGCATCTGCATAATTTGGCGCAGGCACAAAATTACGACGTAGTGATTTAGGTAAAGATTTAATTAAACCGGTGATCAACTCATGACGAAATGCAGGAATATGCCAGTCAAAGCCAGCTTCTTCTACTTGGTTTAGTAAGGCCACCGGAATTTGCACTGCAACCCCATCGACCGCTTGGCCTGGATCAAAATGATAGCTCAACGGCAACATTAAATTACCTTGTTGCCATACATCGGGGTAATCAAACTCAGTAACACTATCAGCACCGTGTTGCATTAAATCATCACGTGTCATTTGCAAGTAATGTTTATCCTGCTGCTTTTGCGTTTTATACCATTTATTAAATGCTGCACGACTGTTTATTTGAGCAGGAATTTTCTTATCGTAAAACTCATATAAGGTTTGCTCATCAACTAAAATATCACGACGGCGGCTTTTATTTTCTAGAGTTTGAATATCTTCAATCAGTTCGCGATTAAACTGCAAAAACCCTTCATTTTGACCTAAATCTTGCTCTACTAAGGCACTGCGAATAAACAACTGGCGGCTAACTTTCGGATCAATGTTACTGTACACACAGCGACGCTTTGACACTATGATCAGCCCGTATAGTACCTGCTGTTCGAAAGCGATCACTGCGCCGGGCTTTTTCTCCCAATGCGGCTCACTGTAACTGCGTTTTACTAAGTGTTGTGCTAATGGTTCAACCCAATCGATGTTAATTTTGGCATTAATACGTGCATATAATTTACTGGTTTCAACCAGCTCTGCCGACATCAACCATTTTGGGCTTTTCTTAAATAATCCAGAGCCTGGGAATACATGAAACTGACTGTTGCGAGCGCCTTTATATACTTGCTTTTCATCTTTAAAACCAATGTGACTGAGCATGCCACTCAATAGCGCTTGATGGATTTTATCGCCATCGGCAACATTGCTGGTCGCTTTCATGCCCATTTCATTGCACACAGTACTGAGCTGATAAACGATATCTTGCCACTCACGAATACGCATATAAGCGAGCATATCCTTTTGGCACAGCTTTCTGAATTGGCTGTTACTTAGCTCACTTTGCTGCTCTTCTAAGTAATTCCATAAATTTAAAAAGGCGATGAAATCTGAATCAGGATCGTCAAAACGGCCATGCTTTTCGTTTGCAGCAGCGCGTTTTTCTTGCGGGCGCTCGCGTGGATCTTGAATCGATAACGCCGCCACAATAATAATCACTTCACGCAGCGCACCCAGCTTTTGTGCTGTTAGTACCATTTTAGCTAAACGCGGGTCAACCGGTAAGCGGCTCAGTTCAATACCCGATTTAGTAAGCTGTGTATTGCTATTGTGACGACTAGGTTTTACCGCTTCAAGTTCCTCTAGTAACGTTAAGCCATCGTTGATATTACGGCTATCTGGTGCTTGTACAAATGGGAACTCGGCCATATCGCCCAACCCTAAGCCAAGCATTTTTAAAATAACTGAGGCTAAATTAGTACGTAGTATTTCTGGATCAGTAAACTCTGGGCGCGAATTAAAATCATCTTCAGCATATAAACGAATACAAATACCCGCTTCCACACGGCCACAGCGGCCTTTTCGCTGATTGGCACTGGCTTGTGATATTGGCTCAATCGGTAAACGCTGCACTTTAGTACGATAACTATAACGGCTAATGCGCGCGGTACCAGGATCAATAACGTATCGAATACCCGGCACAGTAAGTGAGGTTTCAGCAACGTTGGTCGATAAAATAATATGACGACGACTATGGGGAGCAAAAATACGGTTTTGTTCTGCGTTAGAAAGGCGCGAATACAAAGGTAAAACATCCGCTCCTTTTAAATTACGTTTACTAAGGGCATCAGCAGTATCGCGTATTTCCCGTTCACCATTTAAGAAGATTAAAATATCGCCTGGGCCTTCTTGGCACAGCTCATCAACGGCATCAAAAATACCTTGCAGCTGGTCGCCTTCAGCCTCCATATCATTTTTATCAATTTCAACCAAAGGACGATAACGCACATCCACCGGAAATGTTCGTCCTGACACTTCAATAATCGGTGCATCATTAAAATGCTTTGAGAATCGCTCTGGATCAATGGTCGCAGAGGTAATAATTATTTTTAAATCAGGACGCTTTGGTAATAGGTTTTTCAAATAACCTAAAATAAAATCAATGTTTAAACTACGTTCATGAGCTTCATCAATAATAATGGTGTCATACTGGTTTAAAAATCGGTCTTGTTGAATTTCCGCCAGTAAAATACCGTCAGTCATCAACTTTATATAGCTGTTATTTGATACTTGATCGCTAAAACGAATTTTAAAACCCACTTGCTGGCCAAGTTCACATTGCATTTCATGAGCAATCCGATCCGCGACACTGCGCGCAGCCAAACGTCTTGGTTGGGTGTGACCGATATAACCATCAACGCCACGGCCAAGTTCTAAACACATTTTAGGAATTTGCGTGGTTTTACCTGAGCCGGTTTCACCCGCGATAATAACCACTTGGTTATTGGCGATAGCCTCTTTAATGTCGTCTTTTTTCTGACTGACGGGGAGCTGCTCAGGGTAAGTTACTTTAGGTAACTGAGCTAAGCGCACCTCTCGCAATTGTTGGCTACGTGCTATATCTGCAGTGATTTTTTCAATCACGGCTGCTTGTTTTGTTTCATCGGTTATTTTTTTTATGCCGTGAAGGCGTTTTTTAAAGATGAATTGATCTTTTCTTAAACACGTTTTTAGTTCACCAAACAATTGACCTAGGTTAACCACCCGCGACTACCTTATAAAATTTGAGTAAAGACGAGCGATTGTAGCAAACTTCGCCGCAGGGGTTAACTTTGCTGCGATATAAAATGTAATAACCAAAGCTTAAAACAATAAAAAAGGCGCTAATTAAGCGCCTTTCATGTTCTTTGGGCAGAACAATTGCTGTGTTTTATTTATAGAGCAGCGAAAACTTCATCTGTTTTGGCAGCGCAAATAAAATCATTTTTGTGTAAGCCTTTAATTGAATGGCTCCACCACGTTACCGTTACTTTGCCCCACTCTGTTAGCAAGCCCGGGTGATGGCCTTCATCTTCAGCCATATCACCTACTTTATTAGTAAAAGCGATGGCTTGTTTAAAGTTTTTAAATTTATAAACACGCTCTAATTGCATAATACCGTCGCGTACTTCAGGCACCCAATCTGGGATCATTTTAATTAATTCAGCTAACTCGGTATCTGATACTTGTGGAGCGTCTACGTGACAGGCTTCACATTTTTGTGCGCTTAATGATGACATCTTAAATCCTTAACTTGCTAATTTTTCTTTAGGAGGAAATTTTGGGTCATGTAACCCTAATTCTTTTGCTTGCGCAACTAACGCCATAATATCCAGCTGTGAAATATCAAATAAATCATGGATAGAATTAATGGTGTAGTACAAAGGCTGCATAATATCAATTCGGTACGGCGTGCGTAATACATCCAATACATTCATTGGGTTGATCTCGGGCTTATCTGAATACACGTATTGTGTTTCACCTGGACTTGATAAAATACCGCCACCATAAATACGTAGACCATCATCTGTTTGCATTAGGCCAAACTCAACCGTAAACCAATACATACGGGCAAGGTAAACCCGATCTTTTTTCTCGGCAGCGTAACCTAACTGGCCATATTTATGCGTAAACTTGGCAAAATCAGGATTAGTAAGCATTGCACAATGACCAAATATTTCATGAAAAATATCAGGTTCTTGCAGGTAATCAAACTCTTCACGGCTGCGAATAAAGGTTGCGACTGGAAATTGCTTATTTGCTAATAAACGAAAGAATTCATCAAAGTCGATTAAAGCTGGCACAGGTGTAACTTGCCAGCCGGTAGTCGCTAGTAATACTTCATTAAGCTCACTTAACTGCGGAATACGGTCATGAGGCAGGTTTATTTTTTCAAGCCCTTCCATGTATTCATTGCAAGCTTTGCCTGCAATACATTTTAGTTGGCGTGCGACTAGTTCTGACCATATTTTATTTTCTGCTTCGCTCCAATGGATAACGCCATTTTCATCTGGTGTCTTGGAGGTGTATTTACTTGCTTTAGCCATAATAACCTTCTTAGTGTTAAACCGATATCGGTGTCAACCTGTTAAGGAGATACTAAGCAAATGTAAGGCAAAGTTTAATAGCTGAGACAACATCAGCTATTAGAACCAAACCGCCTTTTGTACACCAAACATTACACTTTTAGATCAAAAAGTTTACAGTGCTATTTTCAAAGGGCTAGAAGCAACACAAACCGTAAATATAATCTTACAAGCTATGCAATAAAAGTAAAAGCGTGGTTAAGGTCGTTAATTATATCGTTAACATCTTCAAGGCCAACAGATAGTCTGATCAGGCCATCGCTAATACCCGCAGCTGCTCTTTCTTCGGGTGAATACGGTGAATGAGTCATCGATGCCGGATGTTGAATGAGTGTTTCGGCGTCTCCTAAACTCACGGCGAGTGTGCACAGTTGGGTATTATTAATAAACTGCTCGCCATCTTTTAGGCTGCCTTTTAATTCAAAGGCAATAACGCCACCAGAGGCTTTCATTTGCTTACCGATAAACTTAAACCCTGGGTGAGATGCAAGTCCGGGGTAATAAACGGTATTAACTTGGGGATGCTGCTCTAAAAATTCAGCAATAATTTGCGCACTTTCACAATGACGCTGCATGCGTATCGCTAAGGTTTTTAAACCACGATTAATAAGCCATGCATCGTGTGGACTAATTGTTGCACCAATATCTTTAAGTACGGTCATTTTAATTAATGTAATGTGCTCTTGACTGCCACACACCAAACCTGCCACAACATCACCGTGACCATTTAAATATTTAGTAGCACTGTGAACAATTAAATCAATGCCATAATCAATTGGCTTTTGCAGTAACGGCGTGAGAAAGGTGTTATCTATTACACTGATCAAATTGTGTTGTTTTGCCACTTGTCCTATTAACGCTAAATCAATTACCGCCATAGTTGGATTAACTGGGGTTTCGGCAAAAATCATTTTTGAATTCAGTTTAATTGCATCGCGTAATTGCTGCTCATCGGTCATATCTACAAACGTCACTTCAATCCCCCAACGCGGCAACATATGTGCGAAGAAAGCAAACGTACAGCCATACAAAGCGCTTGATGCGACTAAGTGATCGCCTTGCGATAAAAAACTTAATACCGATGCAGAAACCGCGCCCATTCCTGTGGCTGTTGCTGCAGCGGCTTCGCAACTTTCAAGTTGTGCGACTTTTTGTTCAAGCTCTGTCGTCGTCGGGTTACCTAAACGGGTATAAATATAGCCCGGTTCTTCACCAGCAAAACGTGCTGCACCTTGCGCGGCACTGCTAAAATGAAACGTTGAAGTTTGGTATAAAGGAGCAGTAAGTGCACCATGCGGATCATTGGCTTTTTCTGGTCCATGGATACATTGGCTGTCGATGTGGAGTTTGTTCATTGTCTGATCTTTTTTGATTATTATTGATCCCATAATCAAAACGTATCGCAGGATAAAGCACAAGCATGCCAGATGCTCAGATGGCTATAAATTTGGATGTAGTTAGTACAGTGGCCGTTCACCACTGTACAGATTTATTGTCAGCTCGTTTCTTTCGTGCCAGCTCCTTACGGCGAAGCTTTGCGGCTCATAATTTTGCTGGCAATCAATTGCGCAGTACCTTTAAGCAAGCTGCGCTTATGCTCAAGTCGTGGTAAAGGACGGCTTAGTTCCATCGCTTTATAACCAATGCGTGCGGTAAATATACCCGCGCTTAAGCCTTGTGCTGCACGTCCTGATAATTTACCTAGTAATTCAGCACTGAGCGCTGTAGCAGCTAAATCCGATACTAACTCAGCACTGCCAACAAACATCACTTGCTTGATCAACATACGATAGAGCTTGATCCGGCTAGCATAACCAAATCCGATACCGTAAATCTTACCTATTTGCTCAATCAGTTTTGTGCCCCGCCAAAGCACTGCCATCATATCCACCAGCGCTAATGGACTTAATGCCACTAACAAGCCTGATTCAGTGGCAAAACGGTTGATCAGCTTTTTAGCTTGAGTATCTTGTTTCACTAACAAACTATCGGCGTACAAGGTCATGATCTCTTTATCGCTATGATGGCTATCAATGCTTGCTTTAAACTCATCAAAGCCGGTTAACTGCTGATGTTTATTGAGTTTTTCAAGCCAAGGTAGTGCCCCACCAACCTGTTCGCTATTGAGCAATCGATCCGCTTCATGACGATGTAATTGATTGCGCTTTAAGCTGCGCAACATTCTATATTCGCGCCATAACAAGCGCCCCAATAACAACACGCCACTGAGCACTGCAATTAAATATACGCTGCCTAAGATGATGGATTGCTGAAATGTCACAACCATAGAAAATATAAATTCAGCTAACACTAAAGTTATAAAGCTAATCGCAAACACCCCTTTCAGAGTTTGCCATTTTGACTTTTTATAAACAGGGGTTAAATCAATCTCTTCATCTTGGGGCTCATCGATAACGTGCTCATATTCATACTCCCCTTGATCGATCACTTTAGCTGGGGTCAAGGTAAGTTCATTGTCTATTGGCTGTTCACTAGTATCAATACGTCTGCCGGCTTGAAAGCCTGAAGCGGTCTTGCTCATGTTAGTTTGTCTCCTAAAAGGTACTGCATGACATGATCTAAACGAATGTGTTTTAGTTGCTTGTCTGGACTTGGCATTGGTGCAAACGATAAAAACTCAAAACCATGGCTTGGCCACTCATCTTTATTGAGCATGCGCATTGGTGGCTGCGGTGGTAAGTAGGTCAACCATTGCGACTCTGATAACGGCTTACCATAAATACAATTGAGGGTTTTACCTTGCTCAACCACTTGTTTTGGCATGGTTGCCGTAATAGATGACATCGCCATAGTTTCTATTTTAACGCCATCAAATTTTAAGTGATTACTTTGCTCGTGCACTAATGAGTCCAACAACAGCGCTAAATCTTTATGGTGTGCACTACTAATATGATCTGACTTATTCGCAGCAAACAATAGTTTATCTATATTGGGTTTAAACAAGCGTTTCAAAAAGCCAGTTTCGCCATAGTTAAAATGCGCAAGTAATTGTTTGATCACATCCCCTTGCTCTTGCAACGTCTCAGGCCCTTCATTGAGCGCACTGAGCACATCAACAAGCACTATTTGCCGATCAAAGTTGCGAAAGTGTTGTGTATAAAATGGCTTAACCACTTCTTTCACATAAGCATTAAAGCGCTTTTGCAAGTGCGCCAAATTAGACCCTGCAACCACCTCATCATTAGCCTGTGCAACTGGGAAAAACAGTAATAACGGTGCACCTTGTAATTCACCTGGCATCAGCATGCGTCCAGGTTGTAGCATCGCCAATTTAGTGTCTTTTTTAAGACTCACTAACAGTGTTTGATAGTGCGTAGCAATCGCGCTTAGCGCACTTTCATCTACTGGGGCTGTTAAATCAAGCTCGCTCAGTGCAGTTAAAAATGCTTGTGCCTTTTCAACCCGAGGAGAGCGCTGTAACAGTGCATATTGCTGCTCACTCCATTGTTGATAGCTTTGCTCTAGCATGGGTAAATCAAGCAGCCACTCACCGGGGTAATCAATAATGTCTAAATATAAGGTTGATTGCGGTGCAAAGTGACCACGTAAGCCTGCGTCACTCCGGTATTTAATTGCTAGACGTAAAGTATTTATGCGCTCGGTTGATGCAGGCCAGTGTGGTTGCCCTTCAAGCGGCAATAAAGCACTCAGGGCTTTAGGGTAATCAAATGTAGGAATGGTCAGCGCTTGTTGCGGCACTATTTTTGTGGCGATATGACGCTGTTGCTGCATAACATCAAAAAACGGTAAGTTTTTGTCTGTTGCTTGACTGGTTAAATGCTTTACTAAAGCGGTAATAAAAGCGGTTTTACCACTGCCACTGAGGCCAGTTACCGCTAATTTTACGTGTTGATCTAAACTACGGTGAACAGCTTTTTCAGCCTTACCTTTGAGTTTATTAAAGGCGTTTTTTGCAGATGAAGTGTTTATCATAATGAGCTAGCACTTCAGCGCCATTATTAGTTAGGTGGCTAAAGTGCTATTAAGTCCTTTACAGCTTATTGATTTCACGGCTAACCGTAAACTCGGTTGAAGTAACATAACGTTCCATATCTTGTAAACGTATATCAACACGTCCCAAACGGTCTTTTAGATCTTGTAAAGCACGACGTGGTGGCTCACCTTTTTGCCATACTTTAAATTTTACTTCAAGAGGATCTTCGTGTTTTGCCGCATCAGTTTTGCTTTGTGCATTGGCAGGTTTTTTATCTAAAATAAACCACGCTGCGATGTAAGCCACAACAAACAACGGGCCACCAGCTAGTAACACTGCCGTTACTACGATAATACGTACTAACCACAATTCCATATTGAAATAATCACTGAGCCCTGCACATACACCGGCTATTTTACCACGTGCTGGATCTCTTAGCAGTTCACGTTTAGCACTCATACCTTACGCCTCCACTGTGGGGCCTCTTGATCAAGTAGTGCTTCTAAAGTTTCTACTCGGTCAGCCATTTTATCTGCTTTTTGAGCAAGCTCAAGTAACTGGCGGTGTTCGTGTTCGCTCAAGCCTTGGCTTACTTGCTTTTTACTTCGGTAATGTAAAATTAACCAAAGGGGTGCTACCACAACCATAAAAATGATAATTGGAGCAACAAACACTTCTGCATCAAACATAACCCTCTCCTACACATCCATTAATTTATCAAGCATAGGGGGATGACTCCCCCTTTATTTATTATCTTTATTTATCAGCAAGCTTCTTTTTAAGTGCAGCTAATTCATCATCGATTTTTTCGTTTTGCTGTAACTCAGCAATTTCATCAGCCAATGACTTTTTACCTAAGTCGTACGATTCTACTTGTGATTCTAGTCCATCAATCTTAGTTTCGTAGCGCTCAAAGCGATTTAATGCATCTTCAACTTTAGAGCTGTCTAATGCTTTTTTCACCTCTAGGCGTGACTCAGCTGAGCGTTGACGTAAAATAATCGCTTTTTGACGTGCTTTTGCATCCGCTAACTTGTCTTGTAGCGTACTTACTTCCTGTTGCAGCTTATCAATGTGAGATTCTATGTGACTGAGTTCATCTTCAACAGCAGCAACCGCTTGTGCTGACTTTTGCTTTTCAAGCAATGCAGCACGGGCTAGATCATCACGGTCTTTGCTCAATGCCAGCTCGGCTTTATCTTGCCATTGAGCGACTTGCTCTTTTAATGTATCGACACGACGTACTAATTCTTTTTTCTCTGCTAATGTTTTCGCAGAGGTTGAACGTACTTCAACTAATGTGTCTTCCATCTCTTGGATGATCAGACGTACCATTTTTTCAGGATCTTCTGCTTTATCTAAAATGGCATTGATATTAGAATTAACAATATCTGCAAAACGCGAAAAAATTCCCATAACATTTACCTCTGTAGTGTTTAACTTAATTGGTCTGCTGTTACTGTTACAATATGCTTGCCAACTTTATAAAACATAAAATACAGTAATATTTTCATAATGTTAAACTAAAAATACAAATTCCTTTAGTTCTCCCTAATTATGAAATACACTAACTGTTAGTAAAAATGACTAAGAGTTAGGGAATATGAGCCAATTTCGCCAACAAGATAATTTACTCGGCCAATCAGACAGCTTTTTAGCGGTACTTGATCAAGTTTCACAGCTGGCAAGTTTAGATAAACCAGTACTGATTATTGGTGAACGTGGCACAGGTAAAGAACTGATCGCCGCCCGTTTACACTTTTTATCAAAGCGCTGGGAGCAAAGCTACATTAAGCTCAACTGTGCGGCACTTAACGAAAACTTGCTTGAAAGCGAATTGTTTGGCCATGAAAGTGGTGCCTTTACCGGCGCAAGTAAACGCCACGAAGGACGCTTTGAACGTGCCAATGCCGGTACGCTATTTTTAGACGAACTAGCAAATACCTCTGCCATGGTGCAAGAAAAACTATTACGGGTAATTGAATACGGTGAATTTGAGCGAGTCGGTGGCAAACAAACCGTCAAGGTCGATACTCGCTTAGTCTGCGCAACCAATGAAGACCTTCCTTATTTAGCCGAGCAAGGTGAATTTAGAAGCGATTTACTCGACAGGCTCGCATTTGATGTAATCACTTTACCGCCACTGCGCGAACGTCAGGAAGACATCATGTTACTCGCTGAGCAATTTGCGATGAATATGGCCCGTGATTTGGACTGGCAACTATTCAGTGGTTTCACCCGCAGTGCTGTGGAAATACTGCAAGGGCATGATTGGCCAGGTAATATACGTGAACTTAAAAATGTCGTGGAACGAAGTTTATATCGCCATGGCAGTGAACATATTCCCGTTCACCAGATTATTTTAGACCCATTTGAAAGCCGCTTTAGACCCAAGCAACGAATTAAAAAACTCCCCACTACAGCCATAGAAGCAGCTCCTGTTGCAGTTGTCGCCAATGAACCGATAGTTGCAACAAGTACCCCGCAATTTCAGTTTCCATGTAGCTTAAAAGACCTCTCAAATGAATTTGAAATTGATTTAATAAAAAAAGCGCTTGAATATAGTCAATTTAATCAAAAGAAAACTGCAGAAGTACTTGGTTTAACGTATCATCAACTACGAGGCTATTTGAAAAAATACAACTTGTTAGATCAACAATAATAGTCAGAGGCTAAACGAGTGTATAAATTATTACTTGGTATCTTAACGGTATGCCTAACGGGTTGCTTAGATACCAAAGAAAAAACACTAGAAGAAAAGAATCAGGGCTTAGTTTATTGCGCTGAGGCTAACCCTGTGTCGTTCAATCCCCAAGTGACGACCACAGGTTCGACGATCGATATTATTGCAAATCAATTGTATGACCGTTTGATCAGTATCGATCCCGTGACCGCTGAATTTAAAAGTGAACTGGCCACTGACTGGAAAATAAGTAAAGACGGCAAGTCAGTTACCTTTACCTTGCGCAAAGGAGTGAAGTTTCATACTACTGCATACTTTACCCCAAGCAGAGAGTTTAACGCTGATGATGTAATCTTTACCTTTAGCCGTTTATTCGATGTGTATAATCCTTATCACTTTGTTGGGGATGCCAATTACCCTTATTTTCAAAGTGTCGGCATCGACCAGCTAATTCGGCAAATTGTTCGCGTGTCCGACTACCAAGTGCGCTTTGAATTATTTAATGCCGAAAGCAGCTTTTTAGCCAATATGGCAACTGATTTTGCAGTGGTTTTGTCTCGCGAATATGCCATGCAATTAAAACAGCGCGACCAAGTTAATCTTTTTGATCAATACCCTGTTGGTACTGGCCCCTATGTTTATAAAGAGTATCGCCGCGATCACTTAGTACGCTATTATCGTAATCCTGACTATTGGAAACACCATGTAGTGCTGGAGCAGTTGGTTTACGACATCACCCCAAATGGCACCACCCGAATTGCAAAAATGCTCACTAAAGAGTGTGATGTAACCGCACACCCAAGTAGCGCGCAATTAAGTATTTTAGCCCAACGCGACGACATTAACGTACAAAAAGAAACCAATCTTAATGTAGGTTATTGGGCGTTTAATACCGAGCGCCCACCATTTGACGATTTAAGAGTACGCCAAGCACTGGCCCATGCCATTGACGTTGAAAAAATCATGCAAGCAGTTTATTACGGCAACGGTATTCGTGCGCAATCGTTATTACCGCCAACATCATGGGCATATCAACCACAAGCTAAACTACCCGGATTTAACCCTGATCTAGCTAAAAAACTGCTGATTGAGGCTGGCTTTCCAAATGGCTTTGATATGACCATTTGGGCTATGCCAGTGAGCCGAATTTATAATCCTAACGCACGTAAAATGGCCGAGCTAATGCAAAGCGATTTACGAAAAATTGGTGTAAACGTCAGCATTGTTGAGTATGAGTGGAACACCTTTATTCAACGCATAGGTGAACACCGCCATGACAGCGTGTTATTAGGTTGGGCTGCAGATACACCGGATCCAGATAACTTTTTTAGCCCGCTACTCAGTTGCACCGCGGCATTTAGTGGTAAAAACCCTGCGAATTGGTGTGATCCTGAGTTTGACTTACTCTTGACACAAGCGCTTGATACCACCGATTTAGCCAAACGAAAAGCCTATTATCAACAAGCACAAGCGATGATAGTGCGTGAACTACCTTTATTACCACTTGCCCACGGTATGCGTTTTCAAGCAAGTAGTGCCGATGTAGAAGGTATTCCACTTGGCCCATTTGGCGCAATTTCCTTAGCCAACGCGAGGAAAAAATAATGGTGTTAAATTATATTTTACGCCGTTTAGGCTTACTGTTATTTATGATGTTTACCTTGAGTGTATTTACATTTTCACTCAGTTATTTATTTCCCGGCGATCCGCTTAGTAATTTAAGTGGTATCAGTAATACCAGTTTTTCACAAACCAGTGAACTACAAGAAAAATATCACTTTAACGATAATTATTTAATGCAATATTTTGCTTTTATTGCGCGTATTGTGCAAGGCGACTGGGGCGTGTCGTTCGCTTCGGGCGACAGCGTATTTACTCATATTATCGAGCTATTCCCAGCCACGTTAGAGCTGAGTATTTATGCGTTAATTATTTCTGTTGTGGTTGGCGTTCCGGCAGGTATCTTGGCGGCGGCCTATCATCGGCGCTGGCCAGATAAACTGGTTAACTCCACAACGTTAGTAGGCTACTCAATGCCGGTATTTTGGTTAGCTTTGCTGCTGATCATGGTGTTCTCATTACAACTAGGTTGGTTCCCGATGTCAGGGCGAATGGGCTTACTGTACGAGATCCCCTCCCAAACTGGCTTTATTTTGATTGATATTGTATTAGCAGACTTTCCTTATTCTGGTCTGGCTATGCTTGATGCTCTGCATCATTTAACCCTGCCGACCATTGTTCTGGCAATGTACCCAACCACTGTATTAGTGCGCTTTACACGAGAGTCGATGTTGCATGTGCTTGAGCAAAGTTTTATTAAAACCGCCCGAGCCAAAGGCTTAAACCGTGCCCAATTAATTATGCATCATGCCTTACGTAATGCCTTGTTACCGGTTATAAAGCAAATTGGTTTGCAGTTTAGTACTTTGATCACTCTGGCGATGATCACTGAGGTGATTTTTTCATGGCCCGGTGTTGGCCGTTGGTTAATTGATAGTATTTATCAACGAGACTACCCTGCCATTCAAGGTGGCTTATTAGCGGTATCGATGTTTGTAATTCTGGCGACTATTATTGCAGAATTAACCTATACCTTGTTCGACCCGCTGTCACGGAATCAAGCGCATGGCAAAGTTTAATTTATTTTCAGAAGAGTCAAACAAATCGCCATTAGCGCGATTTTGGCGCAAATTTAAATCCAATCATCCTGCCTTAGTGGGGTTATGGATTTTTATCGCCTTTGCTATTTTAGCTGCGGCTGCGCCACTGATTGCACCATATGGGGTAAACCAACAACACAGTGAAGCGTTACTTATTCCTCCATCGTGGCATGAAATGGGCGATGTACGTTTTATACTCGGTACTGACGATTTAGGTCGCGATGTACTCTCACGGCTTATGAATGGCGCAACTTATACCTTTGGCTTATCAGTCATTGCTGCGCTGATCACCACCATCATAGGTGTGTTAGTAGGCACATTTGCCGGCATTAGCCGAGGTATTCGCTCAAGCTTTTTAAATCATCTACTTGATATAACCTTATCAATACCGTCTTTATTATTAGCGATTATTATTATTGCGATATTAGGCCCAGGCCTGATGAATACCGTGTGGGCAATTATTTTAGCGCTATTACCGCAATTTATTCACTCGGTGCGTAACCTCATCGTCACTGAGCTTAATAAAGATTACATTACTGCATTTAAACTTGATGGCGCATCGAATTGGCATATTCTCTCCAGAGGGATTTTTCCAAATATTTATGAGCATATTGTGGTTATTTTTACGATGGCATTATCGACCGCTATTTTAGATATTTCCGCTTTGGGCTTTTTAAAACTAGGGGCACAACCACCAACCACAGAGTGGGGTGCAATTTTAGCTGAAAATCTGGGTTTAATTTATTTAGCACCTTGGACCGTTGGCTTGCCTGGGGTATTACTCTTTTTAGCCGTGCTGTCGACCAACTTAGTGGGCGACGGGCTACGCCAAGTGCTCAAAGCACGTAAGGCTGACTAAATGCAATTACTTGATATACGAAATCTGACCATAGAGCTGCGCACCTCTGATACTGTTATTCGCGCCGTAGATAGAGTGAACTTGAGCCTCAAAGAAGGTGAAGTACATGCATTAGTGGGCGAATCTGGCTCAGGTAAAAGCTTAATTGCTAAAGCCATTGTGGGTGTATTAAATAAACGCTGGCACATTACAGCCGACCGAATGCATTGGCGTGGCGTAGATTTAATGCGTCTATCAAACGAACAACGACGTAAAATTGTTGGTAGTGACATCGCAATGATTTATCAAGATCCCAGTCGCTGTCTTGATCCAACCGCAAAAATATTTGAGCAAATAGCCGAAACGCTCCCAGAAATAGCAAACTCCGGGTTTTTCTTAAAGCGTAACCGCGAACGTAAAGACCGAGTAAAAGCGTTGATCCATAAAGTGGGCATTAAAGATCACGAAAAAGTACTATCGAGCTACCCTCACGAGCTCTCAGAAGGCGTATGTCAAAAGGTCATGATTGCTATGGCCATTGCTCGTACACCTAAGTTACTGATTGCCGATGAACCAACCACCGCGCTGGAAAGTACCACCCGCGCGCAAGTATTTCGGTTATTAAAAAGTTTAAATCAACTTAAAAACATGTCAATTTTAATGATCTCCCATGAACTTGAAGAAATCATTAATTGGTCCCATGGTATGCATGTACTTTACTGCGGGCAAATGGTTGAAGCAGGTCCAACCCAGCGTATTTTTGCCCAGCCTCGCCACCCTTATACGCAAGCATTATTAAAAAGCTTACCGGATTATGAGCAAGGGCTTGCCCATAAAGAACCTTTTTATGCACTAAAAGGTACAATCCCAACCTTGCAGCATTTGCCCATAGGCTGTCGTCTTGGTCCTCGCTGTCCGCAGGCACAAAAAGCTTGTGTAGTAACACCGCCTTTAACTAAACAACATGGTCATAGTTATGCGTGTCATTTTCCATTGATTAAGGTGATGAAATAATGCAACCTCTGTTAAAAGTGCAAGCCTTGTCAAAAAGCTTTAACCTGCGTGCTGGGTTATTTTCACGTAAGCGTTTTGAGGTATTAAAAAACATCTCGTTTTGTTTAGAGCAAGGTGAAACACTGGCTATTATTGGCGAAACTGGCTCTGGTAAAAGTACCCTAGCAAAATTACTCGCTGGAGCAGACAGCGCAGATGCTGGGCAAATCCTACTCGATGGCAACATCATCGAAAACAAAGGCGTTCGCGATCAGCAATGCCGCCATATTAGAATGATTTTTCAAGACTCCGAAGCCTCGCTAAACCCAGGTTTAACGATCGGCGATATGCTCGACGATTGCCTGCAATATAATACATCTTTGGATAAAGTAACTCGCGCTGAAAAAATCACCGCAACACTGTCTAAAGTAGGTTTATTAAACGACCATCAGTATTACTACCCACATATGTTTAGTGGCGGTCAGCTGCAACGTGTCGCTCTAGCACGTGCATTAATACTCGACCCTAAGGTTGTGGTACTTGATGAAGCATTATCGTCTCTGGACCCTTCTGTACGTGCACAAACCGTCAACCTGCTACTCAAGCTTCAACAGGACACGGGTCTCAGTTATATCTTGATCACTCACCACTTAAGTTTAGTACGCCACATCAGCGATCAACTTGTAGTACTCGATCACGGTGAAATTGTTGAATACGGTAGAACCGAGGATGTATTCCAAAAGCCAAAATCAAAAGTCACTCAGAAGTTGTTGAGTTGCTAAAAAAAGGTTCTAGGTTCTAGGAAAAGCCAGAGCAGTTAAGGGATATATATCTATCGCTGTTTGTGGTTAAAAAACGAAAGCCAATAGTAAAGCGGATTTATCAACCGCTTTATGCGAAATGAGAACATCGTATTTGGGATAGTGCTTACGTTTAACTCAGAAATAGTAGGTTCTGGAAAAATAGAACCTTAATCAACTCCAAACAGTCTGAAAAATCATCTATTTGTTGGCTTGGTTGGAAACAGGTTCTTGGTGATTACTAAAATTACGCCGAACACTTCCGCTAATGTACCACCCATATATAAATTTAACGACCATTCATCAAAAGCCAGCCAACCAAATCCTACGCAAAAAAATACAATATTCATCACGATAAGTTGGCCTATAAGTATTTTAATAAACCAATTTGCATAGGATTTTTTTAATTCTCTGTCTGCTTTTGAATCTTCAACTTTCTCTGAAACTAAAGGATCTGTCGGGGTAGTTTTACTTTTATCTTGCAGGCTCGCTTTTATTAACGATGCTAAATTTCCCTTTTCTTGTACCGTCATTATAAAAGCCTCAATGCTTTTAATCTATGCTTAAGCGCCTCATGAGAAACCCCGAAATACATTGCTAAATTAAAATGATTTTTACCTGAACGCAATAATTTTTTTAAAATTGCTTCAGGCATTAATAAGTTAGCTGCGAACTGATTTGCAAATATTTCATCAGCATCAGTTCCGTTTGAAGCATTTGGGCCTCTTAAGTCAACATACTCATATTCAAGGCTTTCATCGTTAGACTCAATCCTGGAAACATAATGACCTAATTCATGTGCGCAGGTAAATCGTTTTCGGTTACTGTGATCAGCATAATGTAAAGCGATGATCGGATCAGCACCAGCCTCTTTAATCAAGGCGCCGGAAACACTAGGTGGGAGTTCTGTATCCAAAACTTGTAATCCCATTTTTTTAGCTATCGAGACAGGATCAACAGGAAAGTCCTGATTAAGCCAAAGTGTTTCAAGTACTTTGTTAGCTTCAGTTTGTGGATTCAAGTTCATATAATTTCCTCAACTAGAAATTTCTGTTGTGTTTATACAGATAAAAGCAAAAAAACGTCAATTGCACTGATAATATATACAGTAGTTAATATTCAGTTTTTTACCAACATACATTTTAACACTATCACATAATTCTTAGTGTGTTTTTCTGCCATTCTAATATCAATAATAATTGTCACAACTGCTATTTAAAACTTCACAGGCGCAAAGGCTTTCGTTGCACGCTACCCAATTTTGTAAACTAAACTCGAACCTAGCACCTTTAACCTAGTACCTTTAGCCTTTAACCTTTCACCTAGTACCTAGTACCTAGTACCTATATATTCTACCCACAAAAAAAGCGCCATTAGGCGCTTTTTTAGGTTTGCTTAATTAACTATTACTCTGTGGCGGCTTGCGCTTTAGGTAAGTTTAATTCTGCATTTGCTTTTAAAGCTTCAATGAATACCATGTAGTTTTTGTTAACTTGGGTCATAGTAATATTTTGCTTAAGTTGCGCTTCAATTTCACCTTCAACAGTGGCGTTAGTCACGGCTTTTAAGGCTACAATTGCGGCATCACCGTTATTTAATTCAACTTTTTCAACTACTGGTGTGTCACCAGTTGGGTGTGCCATTTTAAAGGCATGTTGAACGATTGCAGGCGAAACAGTGTAAGCTTGACGAGTTAGTGCCGCTTCTTGACGAAGTTCTAAGCTTTGCTCAGTTACTAGGTCATTTAAGCTCTTGCCAGCTTCAATTTCAGCATATAGTGTTGTTGCTTTTTCTTTCGCAAGCTCTGATGCTTTATCACTAACTAAACGTGCTTTAATTTGCTCTGATACATCAGCAAGTGCTTTTGTTGCAGCTGGTACATGCTCTTTAACACGCACTAACACAACATGCTCATCGCCCACTTCGATAACTTCAGAGTTCATTTTATCTTCAAGCACATCTGGTGAGAAAATTGCAGCTAATACCGCTGGTGTATTAAGCGGCGCAGGTAGAGAATTACGGTCAACTAATGCTGTTGTTTGTACTTCAACACCGGCAACTTCTGCAGCATCAACTAAGGTATCTGAAATTTCAAATGCAATAGCGCCCATTTCTGTTTGCTTTTCATAGAATGCATTTACTTTTTCAGTACGCTCAAGCTCAGCACGTAAATCAGCTTTAACAGTGTCATACGCTTTTACTTGTTGGCTCTGAATATCAGTTAACTGAATAATATGGTAACCAAACTCAGATTGTACAACGTCTGAAAAATCCCCTTTATTTACTAATGCGAATGCCGCATCTTCAAAAGCAGGATCCATCATGTCACGTTCGATCCAATCTAAGTCACCACCCATTTCAGCACTAACGGTATCATCAGATGATGATTCTGCTAATGCCGCAAAATCACCGCCTTGTTGTAATTGTGCTAACAAGTCTTCTGCTTTGGCTTTTGCTGCATCATCATCTTCACTGTTATCAATTAAGATATGCGATACACGGCGTTTTTCAGGTTCGACGTATTGTGCTTTGTTTTGATCATAATATGCTTTAACGTCTGCTTCGCTAACATGAGTTTCAAGTGTTAAGTTAGCTGCATTTAAATCAATGTAGTTTACTGATACTTGCTCTGGCGCTAAAAACTGCGACATATTTAGGTCATAGTAATCGGCAATTTCTTGCTCTGTTACTGTCACGTTTTGCTGTAAAGACTCTTTGCTGATCACGACATAGTCAATACTGCGCGTTTGCTGTTGTAGCGCAACGGCATTAGTCAGTTCGCTATTTAGAGCAAAATCGGTACCTGCAACCGCTGAAATTAGCTGGCTACGAGTCATTTCTTCACGTAAATATTCACGAAATGCGTCAGGTTGAAAGTTCATTTGACGGATAACTTGTAAGTAACGATCGTTGTTAAATTGCCCACCAATTTGGAAGTATGGCAATTCTAAAATCGCTTTACGAACACTGTCGTCACTAACACGTAAGCCAAGTTCGGCCGCTAGTTGAGTTTGCAATTCTTGTTGTACTAGACGGTCAACGACGCCTTGACGAATTTGTGCCATATAAGTTGGATCAGCAGCAATTTGTGCAAAGTATTCGCCAAATTGTTGCTCTAAACGTGCACGTTCGTTTTGGAACGCACGGCTAAACTCGGTTTGGCTAATTTTAACTCCATTTACTTCAGCTACGGGCTGCTCTGTGGTTTGACCTAAGTAACCACCGATCCCTGCTAAGGCAAAAGATAAAATCACCGCGCCTAAAATAATTTTAGCTACCGGTCCTTGTGAACCTTCTCTGATTTTCTCAAGCATTTATTTATCTCTATTCTATTCGAGGCAGAAATCGCCTTGCTTATGTAAAAAAAGCGTATCTTACCAGATACGCTTTTTTACTTGAAGCAGTTGGCGAGAAAGAACGTTAATTAAGCTGTAAAAGCGATTAACTTCTTACACTACCAAACTAACTCACTAAAGAGCAGTGATTAGCTGTTACATGCATCTTTAAGCGCTTTACCTGCTTTAAAAGCTGGGATAGTCGCTGCAGCGATTTGAATTGTTTCGCCAGTTTGTGGGTTACGGCCTGAACGTGCAGCACGTTCACGTACTGAGAAAGTACCGAAACCAACTAATGCTACTGAGTCGCCATCTTTAAGAGCGCCAGAAACAGCCTCGATGAATGAATCAAGTGCACGACCCGCAGCCGCTTTAGAAATGTCAGCATCAGCTGCGATTTGATCGATTAATTGAGATTTATTCACAATATCATCCTCTTTCATTGTTATTATCAAGAGCGATTGTTTTTTAAACTAACATCACTATTTTGAAAATTTTAGAGCAAACTTTTTCATGCTCATACGATTGTAATTTTTCTTCAGCCTAGGCCACATAAGGCCTCGGCTTGAAAACCAGTGCTTAACTTATCATACCATCTAGATTTGAAAAGCCCTTTAAAGCACTTTTTTTCGCTTTTTTACTGGTTTTTTGATGTTTCGACTGAAAAACTCTCAACTGGGTGTACTAAAGCCAGTTTTAAAACCTCATCAATCCACGTAACTGGGTGAATATCAAGTCCTGCCAATACATTGTCAGGGATCTCTTTTAAGTCACGTTCGTTAATTTTTGGAATAATGACCGTTTTAATTCCACCACGATGAGCGGCTAATAGTTTCTCTTTTAAGCCACCAATTGGTAATACTTCACCACGTAAGGTGATTTCACCCGTCATCGCCACATCAGCACGTACCGGGTTACCTGTAAGACTTGATACCAAACCTGTTACCATCGCGGCGCCAGCACTTGGTCCATCTTTTGGAGTTGCCCCCTCAGGTACGTGAACATGAATATCACGTTTTTCGTAAAAATCACTGTTGATACGAAATGCATCAGCGCGATTACGTACAACTGTCATAGCTGCTTGAATCGACTCTTGCATTACATCGCCTAGTGAACCTGTGTAGCTTAGTTTACCTTTGCCTGGTACTGCGGCACATTCGATGGTCAGCAAATCACCGCCCACTTCAGTCCACGCTAAACCTGTTACTTGGCCGATGCGATCGCCGTCTTCAGCTTTACCATAATCATAGCGCTGCACACCTAAGAAATCTTCAAGGTTGTCAGCGTTAATAGTGACTTTTTTAGTGCCTTTTTCAAGCAAGATATTCTTCACTGCTTTACGGCATAACTTAGATATTTCGCGTTCTAAGTTACGTACGCCCGCTTCACGGGTGTAATAACGAATAATGCCGATGATTGCACTGTCTTCGATGATTAATTCGCCATCTTTTAAGCCATTGCGCTTAACTTGTTTAACAATTAAATGCTCTTTGGCAATATTCAGCTTTTCATCTTCGGTATAACCCGATAACCGGATCACTTCCATCCGATCCAATAACGGACCAGGAATGTTAAAGCTGTTTGATGTAGCAACAAACATTACGTCAGATAAGTCATAATCGACTTCTAAGTAATGATCCGCAAAATGGCTATTTTGCTCAGGATCAAGTACTTCAAGCAGTGCCGATGCAGGATCGCCACGCATATCAGATGACATTTTATCGATTTCATCTAACAAGAATAATGGATTTTTAACGCCCACTTTACTCATGTTTTGAATCAACTTACCTGGCATTGAACCTATGTAAGTACGACGGTGACCACGAATTTCTGCTTCATCACGTACACCACCTAGTGCCATACGAATATACTTACGCCCTGTCGAGCGAGCAATCGATTGACCTAATGACGTTTTACCAACACCCGGAGGACCCACAAGACACAAAATTGGCCCTTTTAGTTTATTGGTACGCTGTTGCACGGCGAGATATTCAATGATGCGTTCTTTGACTTTATCAAGACCATGATGGTCGCTGTCTAAAATCTTTTGTGCGCCCGCTAAGTCTTTTTTCACTTTCGAACGTTTTTTCCATGGCACATTAATTAATGTGTCTATGTATGAACGCACAACCGTGGCTTCTGCCGACATCGGCGACATCATTTTAAGCTTAGCAAGTTCAGAGTTCGCTTTTTCTTGCGCGTCATTGCTCATACCTGATTCTTCAATGCGCTTTTTCAGTGCTTCGAATTCATCTGGTACGTCGTCAAGCTCGCCTAATTCTTTTTGAATGGCTTTCATTTGCTCATTGAGGTAATACTCACGTTGCGACTTTTCCATCTGCTTTTTAACGCGGGTACGAATTTTTTTCTCAACTTGCAGTAAATCAATTTCACCTTCCATCAACGCCATTAAATATTCAAGACGTTCTGTAACATTGGTGATTTCGAGTACTTTTTGCTTTTCAGGCACTTTCAGCGGCATGTGCGCTGCCATAGTATCGGCAAGGCGCGGCGCTTCATCAATGCCACTGACCGAGGTTAACACCTCTGGTGGTATTTTTTTATTTAGCTTTACATAGCCTTCAAACTGACTGATGGCACTGCGAATAAATACATCTTGCTCTTGCTCATCGATTTCTTCTGAACCAATAAACTGCGCATTAGCAACAAAAAAGTCTTCATTATCAATAAAGCTTTCTAGTTTTGCTCGCTGTGTGCCTTCAACCAGTACTTTGACTGTGCCATCAGGAAGTTTAAGCAATTGTAATACCGTGGCTATGGTACCAACACGGTAAATATCATCTTGCTCAGGCTCATCTACGGTCGCGTCTTTTTGCGCAACAAGGAAAATTTGTTTGTCTTTATCCATTGCCGCTTCAAGGCATTTTATTGATTTTTCACGGCCTACAAAAAGCGGGATCACCATGTGCGGATATACCACGACATCGCGCAGTGCTAGCACCGGGATTTCGACTCGATCTGTTCTCTCAAGCGTCATTATTTTTCTCTTCGCTCTTCATTTATTTTAAAGATTACTCAAGTATATGGGGATAACCTAAGTAAAGTTCAACAATTTAACGCAACTGGATTAAATAAATTATAAAAAAAGGAGCACTAGGCTCCTTTTTATTATCAAAATGAGTAAATTTTACTCAGACGCTGCTTTATCTTGGCTAGCGCTTTGATAAATCAAAATAGGATCTGATTCACCTTTGATCACGGTTTCGTCAATCACGACTTTGCTGACGTTTTCCATTGAAGGAAGTTCGTACATAGTATCAAGTAACACCGCTTCAACGATTGAACGAAGACCACGGGCACCTGTTTTACGCTCCATCGCTTTATGAGCGATAGCACGCAGTGCGTCATCACGGAATTCAAGTTCAACGTCTTCCATACCAAATAATGCGCCGTACTGTTTCGTTAAGGCGTTTTTAGGCTCATTTAATATTTGCACTAAAGCCGACTCATCGAGTTCAGTTAACGTTGCCACAACAGGTAAACGACCGATGAATTCTGGGATCAAACCATATTTCACTAAATCTTCTGGCTCAACATCTTTAAATGTTTCACTTAAAGAACGGCTCGCCGCAGATTCTTTTACGTTAACCCCAAAACCGATACCGGTATTTTTATGGCTACGCTGCTCGATCACTTTATCAAGACCAGAGAATGCGCCACCACAGATGAATAAGATTTTAGAGGTGTCTACCTGTAAAAACTCTTGCTGTGGGTGTTTACGGCCGCCTTGTGGTGGCACAGATGCCACAGTACCTTCAATTAGTTTAAGCAGTGCTTGTTGCACGCCCTCACCAGATACATCACGAGTGATCGACGGATTATCAGATTTACGTGAAATCTTGTCAATCTCATCAATATAAACAATACCACGTTGCGCTTTTTCTACATCGTAATCACATTTTTGTAGCAACTTTTGAATGATGTTTTCAACATCTTCGCCCACATAACCAGCTTCAGTTAGTGTGGTTGCATCGGCCATTGTAAACGGCACATCTAATAAACGCGCTAACGTTTCAGCTAATAATGTTTTACCACTGCCGGTTGGGCCAATAAGTAAGATATTACTTTTGCCTAACTCAATATCCGTTTTACCGGTTTGATTACGCAAACGTTTGTAGTGATTGTAAACCGCTACTGACAGTACTTTTTTGGCGTGATCTTGACCAATAACATAATCATCTAAATGATTACGAATTTCTTTTGGTGCAGGCAGTTTATCAGAGGTATTGTGCTTTGGCGCAATGTCTTTGATCTCTTCCCTGATAATGTCGTTGCATAGCTCAACACATTCATCACAAATGTATACTGAAGGGCCAGCAATTAACTTACGAACTTCATGCTGGCTTTTGCCACAAAAAGAGCAGTATAACAATTTATTACTTTTGTCGCCGTCTGTAGGAGTGTCAGACATTCAGCTACCTCATCTTATTCGTTGGCTGCCAAACTACTTAGCAGCTATTTTAATACGCTTAACTATACCAAAAAATATTGGTTTTCACAGTGTAAACAGCTCAAGCTAGCACCGTTAGTTACCAGCTTGTATTTGTTACTTGCTGTCGCGACTAGTAAATACCGCATCAACTAAACCATAATCAACAGCTTGGCTGGCGCTCATGAAGTTATCACGGTCTGTATCTTTTGAAATCACATCTAATGGTTGGCCGGTATGCTCTGCCATTAAACGGTTTAGTTTATCTTTAATAGACAAAATTTCTTTGGCGTGTATTTCAAAATCAGATGCTTGACCTTGGAAACCGCCTAATGGTTGGTGGATCATCACGCGTGAATTAGGTAAACAATAACGTTTGCCTTTTGCACCAGCAGTCAATAAAAATGCTCCCATGCTCGCCGCTTGGCCAACACAAATAGTGCTTACATCTGGTTTAATGAAATTCATAGTGTCATAAATCGCCATACCCGCAGTCACTGAACCGCCTGGCGAATTAATATATAAAAAGATGTCTTTTTCTGGGTTTTCTGATTCTAAAAATAGCATTTGCGCTAAGATCAGATTAGCCATGTTGTCTTCAACTTGACCTGTTAAAAAAATGATTCGCTCTTTTAATAGTCTCGAATAAATATCATACGAGCGCTCGCCTTTCGCTGTTTGTTCAACAACCATAGGTACTAATGCATTGAGTGGATCTGTAATACCAGTGTTCATATTTATCTAATTCCTTATGCGCTTATACTTATCCTTATTATAAGGAAGCATAGTTATTTTTTGGCGAAATTGAAGGCCACAAACTAAAATGGCTCGGGCACACTGCATAATACAGAGTAACACGAGCCATTTAATCGTTAGCGAGGGCTTAAGTCAATGACTTATTAAGCACCTTGCTGTGGATTCATGATGTCATCAAATGCTTTTTCAACGTCAGTCACATTTGCTTTAGCTAAAATAGCTTCAACAGCTTGCTCTTCCATTGCTACATTACGCATTTGTTGCATAAGTTGATCATTTGCTTTGTAGTATTCTACAACTTCAGTTGGATCTTCGTATGCAGAAGCCACTGTTGCAATTAATGCTTCAACTTTTGAATCATCAACTTTGATCTCGTTCGCTTTAATTACTTCACCTAATAATAGGCCAGTCTTAACGCGTGTTACTGCTTGTTCATGGAACAACTCTGCTGGAAGCTCAGGCATGTTTTTAGCGTCGCCACCAAAACGTTGTGCAGCTTGTTGACGTAGTGCATCAATTTCTTGATCTACTAGGGCTTTAGGCACGTCGATTTCGTTGTTAGCTAAAAGACCTTTAATTGCTTGGTCTTTCACGTTAGCTTTAACCGCTTGGTCAAGTTCACGTGTCATGTTCTTTTTAACTTCTTCTTTAAGAGCGTCAACACCGCCTTCAGTTACACCAAACTTAGTTGCGAATTCTTCGCTAAGTTCAGGTAGCTCTTGCGCTTCAACTTTCTTCACTGTGATAGTGAATTGAGCTGCTTTGCCTTTAAGATTTTCAGCATGGTAATCTTCAGGGAAAGTTACGTCAGAAACAACTTCTTCGCCTGCTTTTTTACCTACGATGTTATCTTCAAAACCTGGGATCATACGACCTTGACCAAGTTCTAATGGGAAGTCTTCAGCTTTTCCGCCTTCGAATACTTCACCGTCGATAGTACCTACGAAATCAACCGTTACACGGTCTTTTTCGCCAGCAGCTACATCAACTTCAGCCCATGATGCATGTTGCTTACGAAGTGTTTCTAGCATGTTTGCTAAATCTTCGTCAGTTACAGTTACTGCTGGTTTTTCTACAGTGATTTTATCTAAACCTTGAACTTCAACTTCAGGGTAAACTTCAAATGTTGCAGAAAATTCTAAATCTTTACCTGCTTCAAGTGCTTTAGGAGCAAATGTTGGTGCGCCAGCAGGGTTAATTTTTTCAGCTACGATAGCTTCATAAAAATTACGTTGCATTACTTCGCCAGCAACTTCCTGACGAACTGCGCCACCGTAACGTTTGTTGATTACAGACGTTGGTACTTTACCAGGACGGAAACCATCAATACGCTGGGTTTTAGACAGTTGTTGTAAGCGTTTTTTTACTTCGGTCTCAACGTTCTCTGCAGGAACGGTGATGGTCAGACGGCGCTCAAGGCCTTGAGTCGTCTCAACAGAAACTTGCATGATATACCTCAATCTTCAATTTTGGCGACTGTTCGCCTTCCTTACAAACACGGTAATCACTATGCGTTTTGGCACGTTTAAAGTCATTAAAGCGACTTATCAACCCCATCTTCACTATAAGATACCAATGCTGCTCTGCCCTTCGGGCACTATGTTAAACAATAGACGCGGCATTATAACCTAATATTTATGATAGTCGAGTCTAGGGGGCAATTATTTGGTGAGATAGCGGATTAAGCAAGCATAGCGGATAAAAAGTAGGCGTTTAAGTTAGCAAGTTAGCAAGTTAGCAAGTTAGCAAGTTAGCAAGTTAGCAAGTTAGCAAGTTAGCAAGTTAGCAAGTTAGCAAGTTAGCAAGTTAGCAAGTTAGCAAGTTAGCAAGTTAGCAAGTTAGCAATATTTTAGCTTTAGAATTAAGCTGTGCAATATGAATTTTGAATTGTTTTTTATTAATTAAGAAAGTGGTCGGCGATGCAGGATTTGAACCTGCGACCCCTTGGACCCAAACCAAGTGCGCTACCAAACTGCGCTAATCGCCGATATTGAAGTATTAAACCTCGTTTTCATTGAACACTCAAACTGTGTATTTGAGACCACTTTTTGAGAAAGTGGTCGGCGATGCAGGATTTGAACCTGCGACCCCTTGGACCCAAACCAAGTGCGCTACCAAACTGCGCTAATCGCCGATATTCTTTTTTGTAAATGGGGTGACTGATGGGGCTCGAACCCACGACAACCGGAATCACAATCCGGGGCTCTACCAACTGAGCTACAACCACCGCTATATTTACGTGTTTTCAAATGGTGCACCCAGAAGGATTCGAACCTTCGACCGACGCCTTAGAAGGGCGTTGCTCTATCCAGCTGAGCTATGGGCGCATCGAAAACTTCATAGTTTACCAATAAGCCAATCTATTATAATAGAATAGTTACCTGCTTTTCAGCATTTAACTTGTGACTGTATAGGATATACCCAAACCAATCATTACCATTCTTTATAATTTAGAAAGTGGTCGGCGATGCAGGATTTGAACCTGCGACCCCTTGGACCCAAACCAAGTGCGCTACCAAACTGCGCTAATCGCCGATGCTTACTATTGTTAGCGAGTGACCTCGTTGACAACGGGGTGCATAATAGTGATTTGACCGTGTCAGGTCAAACCTTTTTTTAAGAAAATAAATCAATCGGTCATTTTTAGTTCATAATGGTCAAATATTGTGACGATCAGCTAAAATTTCAACTGTTTTATATAATTAGCGGCTATATCAGAAAAGCAACTTGGCGCATTAGCGCTTTTCTGCGAAAATAGTAAGCATATTAAAAACGAGTAATAAAGAACGTGTTCTTTATTAGCATTATATTACCCCTATTTCTATATGCATTCGTTTTTTTAAAGTATCGGTATTAAGTTAACTAACCCCAATTAAAGGTCACCCATGACGGCAAACATCATCGATGGTAAGGCAATAGCTAAACAAGTACGCAGTGCAGTAGCACAAAGAGTAAGTGAACGTGTTGCAAACGGTTTGCGCGCACCTGGACTTGCAGTTGTACTTGTAGGGCAAGATCCTGCAAGCCAAGTTTATGTAGGTTCAAAACGTAAAGCCTGTGAAGAAGTTGGCTTTATTTCTAAATCATTTGATTTACCAGCAGATACAAACGAGCAAGCATTATTAGATTTAATTGATGAACTCAATAACGATGCACAAGTTGATGGTATTTTAGTACAACTTCCTCTTCCTGCTGGTCTTGATGTTGAAAGAATCCTTGAGCATATCACTCCACTCAAAGATGTTGACGGCTTTCATCCTTATAACATTGGCCGTTTAGCACAGCGTATGCCTGCTCTTCGCCCATGTACGCCAAAAGGTATTATTACACTGCTTGATTCGACCGGTGTAAAATACAAAGGCATGCATGCAGTTGTTGTTGGCGCTTCAAATATTGTTGGTCGTCCTATGGCATTGGAACTATTACTTGCAGGTTGTACAACCACTGTGTGTCATAAATTTACGCAAGATTTAGAAACTCATGTACGCCGTGCTGATCTGTTAGTTGTGGCAGTTGGTAAACCTGAGTTTATTCCTGGGGATTGGGTTAAAGAAGGTGCAATTGTGATCGATGTAGGCATTAATCGTTTAGATAGCGGCAAATTAGTCGGTGACGTACAGTATGAGATCGCTGAACAAAATGCACATTTCATCACGCCAGTACCTGGCGGCGTAGGCCCAATGACAGTAGCAAGCTTGATTGAAAATACCCTTGAAGCCTGTGAAAAATACCATAGCTAATTAGCCTATAACGTCGCATCAAGAATTAACAAGGGTTGCTGTTTAGCAACCCTTTGTTGTTATTTATGAGGCTATTTTAGCTGAGCGCTGGCGCCGTGTTAGCTTTAACAATTGCGGCAGCACAGAGAAGAAAATCATTAAAACCATAATCGTATATTGCCAAACTTGATAGTGCTCACTTAGTAATACCACGGCGCAAATAATACCTGCGATCGGATTAGCAATCGTACCGAAAGTAAACTCAACCACCGTCATCCGGCCAAGTAACCAAACATACAAGATATACGCAAGCGCTGTATTTGGCACAATTAACCAAAATAATGCAAGCCACTGTATTGAACTGACACCATTAGCAAGTACTTGATATTGTTGTGGATCAAAGTAAATAGCTTGAGTCATTGCGACTAATGATAACAATGATCCGCCAATGATCAGCTGCCATGTTAATACCGTCCACCAATGAGTGTGGCTAGACATTTTTTGCACTAAAGTACTACCAACAACAATTGTTAACAACGCACCAATTAAAGCGAATACTCCTAAGGCATTAATCGTGACATGCTGGGGATCAAATAATCGCCAAGCCAAAATCACTAATACAAGTGCGCACACCGATTGCAAAAACGCTGGACGCTGCTTTTTAAAAACCCACGCATAAATCAACGCAACCACAGGCACAGAGACCATACCAACACCGGCAATTGCCGCTGGTAAATTAACCGCCATAATAAAAATAAAACTAAAAAACAGGGCAATATTAACCACAGCTAATAATACTAAACCGCGCCACTGTTTTGCTTTAGGCCATGATGGTTTAAGCACAAATAACAGTAAACCCGCAGGTAATGCTCGCAACGCGCCAAGTAATATTGGCGGCCAATCTGGGGTGGCATATTTAGTGACCGCATAGGTGGTGCCCCATAAAAAAGCAGGGATCATGGCAAGAAAAATATTCATTTCATTCCTTTCAAAATAACTAAGAAACGCAAAGGTAAAACCTAAGGTTAAGTTGAGGTCAAGCTAGAAAAAATAAAAAGGCCGCCAAATTGGCAACCCTTTGTAATACTTACTAATACAATACTTACTAAAATATGTCTTATTCAGCAATGCCTATTTGACTGGCACTAGTAAGGTAATTAATTACGCTTTACGCCATGTAGTTTTACCTGCAGAGTCTTCCAGTATTACTCCAAGTGCATTTAAAGCATCACGCGCTTCATCGGCCGCAGCCCAATCTTTACCCGCGCGCGCTTCATTACGCTTAACTATTAACGCTTCTATTTGGGCAACTTCGTCATCTGCTTGGCCACCTTGTAAAAATGCCTCTGGTGCTTGTTGAGCAACCCCTAACACTTCCCCAAGACTACGCAGTACAAATGCTAACTTACCCGCTTGCTCAGCATCAACGTCTTTTACACGGTTTAGCTCTTTGGCTAATTCAAATAACACCGGTAATGCTTCTGGTGTATTAAAGTCGTCATCCATTGCTTTTCTAAATTTAGCCACATGTTCATTTGTTGCTAAATCACAACTGATAGGCTCAACACCACGAAGTGCCGTATAAATACGCTCAAGCGACGAACGTGCTTGATCTAAGTTCTCTTGCGAGTAATTTAACTGGCTGCGGTAATGACCAGAAATTAAAAAATAACGAACCGATTCAGCATCATATTCTTTAAGTACATCACGAACAGTAAAGAAGTTGTCTAATGATTTTGACATTTTCTCTTTATTTACTTGTACCATCCCCGTATGGATCCAGGTATTGACGTACTTGCCGTTATTTGCACAGCATGATTGCGCAATCTCATTTTCATGGTGTGGAAACTGTAAATCTGAACCACCGCCATGAATATCAAAATGCTCACCTAAATGCTTTGAGCTCATTGCCGAACATTCAATATGCCAACCTGGACGACCTTCGCCCCACGGTGATGTCCATGATGGTTCACCCGCTTTGGCTTTTTTCCATAACACAAAATCAAGTGGATCATCTTTATCTTGTGCTACTTCAACACGCGAACCGGCTTGTAGCATAGTTAAATCTTGCTGTGACAATGCACCGTATTGCTCAAACGTTGAGACGTCAAATAAAACATCGCCGTCGGCTGCAACATAGGCGTGGCCTTTAGTAACTAGTCGTTCAACCATTTCGATAATTTCGTCCATATGACCTGTGACTGTAGGTTCAATGTCTGGACGTAACATGTTTAGACTATCAAAATCTTCATGCATTGCTTTTGTCATACGCACAGTTAAGTCGTTAATCGCTTCGCCATTTTCATTCGCACGCTTAATGATTTTGTCATCAACATCGGTGATATTGCGCACATACTTTAAATCATAACCAATGTGACGAAGATAACGTACGATCACGTCAAAGCTAACAAATGTGCGGGCATGACCAATATGACAATAATCATAAATGGTGATACCACACACATACATGTCGATCTTGCCGTCGACCATAGGTTTAAATTGCTCTTTTTGACGCGTGAGTGTGTTGTATATATTTACCATTTATTTTAAGTCCTTGACTATTTACTTGAATCGCTATGTTAACACTTGAAAAGCCCCTGCTCTAGCGCTTTATCAATTGAATAAGCACTTTGTTAATCTTAGCTAACTAAGATAAAATAGCGGCAAATAAATCAGCTAATAGGAAACCACATGGTTGTTCTACACACAAATTTTGGTGATATCACCATTAACATGCACAAAGAAGATGCGCCAAACACAGTTAAAAACTTTTTACAGTATGCTAACGCAGGCTTTTACGACGGCACTATTTTTCACCGTGTGATTGATGGTTTCATGGTACAAGGCGGTGGTTTTGAACCAGGTATGACACAAAAAGAAGTGCATGATCCTATTCAAAATGAAGCAAACAATGGCCTTTCTAATAAGGTTGGTACACTTGCTATGGCACGTACTCCTGATCCACATTCAGCAACAGCACAGTTTTTCATTAACGTGAATAACAATGACTTCTTAAACTTCAGCAGCGAAACATCTCAAGGCTGGGGTTACTGTGTATTTGCTGAAGTTGTTGAAGGCATGGACGTAGTAGAAAAAATTAAAGCCGTTGCTACAGGTAGCACAGGCTTTCATCAAGACGTACCTCTTGATGACGTTATCATCACAAGCGTAACTGTAAACTAATAGTACGCTTACCCACGTAACGTGGCGTTTTAGCGGGTATTTATGCTATACGTATATGCCCGCTTTATTTATTTTTAAAAGACTTACCTATGACTCGCCAAACCTACTTTATTGCCGACCTCCATTTAAGTGAAAATCGCCCAGATATCAGTGCAGCTTTTTATCAGTTTTTAAATACGCATATTATTAATAAGGATGTAGACGCGCTATATATACTTGGTGACTTTTTTGAAGTATGGGTTGGTGATGACTATGTAACTGCACTCTCAACTGAAGTTGCAAAGCATTTAAAAGTAGTGAGTGATAACGGCACCCCAGTATATTTTGTGCATGGCAATCGTGATTTCATTATGCGCGATAAATACGCCAAACAAGCAGGAATGACTTTATTACCCGAACAGCTGGTAATTGACTTATATGGCACTCCCACTGTCATTTTGCATGGCGATGAAATGTGCACACAAGATATTGAATATCAAAAGTTTCGTAAAAAAGGCCGCAGTTGGTGGTGGCCAAGATTAATGCTTGCTATGCCACTTTGGTATCGTCGTAAAGTTGCGCAAAATGCCAGAGAAAAATCAAAGCAAAATCAAACCGGTAAAGCGCTTGAAATATTAGATGTTACTGAACAAGCGGTACTAGCAACATTTGCAAAACACCAAGTAAAACATATGATCCATGGCCATACCCATCGCCCTAATGTGCATCATTATGAAGTAGATAAGCAAACACTCACTCGCACAGTGCTGGGTGATTGGTATACTCAAGGCTCTTATTTAGTTGTTACCGCACAGACACAAGAACTAGTGAGTGAACCATTCGCACAAATATAAAATATTGTCTACGCTTACGATATTGATCGTTTTTAGTACTGGTCGTAATGCTTAAATTATTTTTCATACTTATTTGTTTATTTTACGCAGGCCATACATACAGCCAAGATAAATGGCTTTTTGTTACCGAGCCTTTTCCCCCGTATTTTTCAGAGCAACTGCCGCAACAAGGTTGGTTAGCTGATATTATTATTACTGCATTAGCAAGCCAAGATATTGAAGCTAGCATTGAGTTTACAACTTGGGCTCGTGCACTAAGATTACTTGAAAAAAATAAGCGAACAGCTCTTTTAGGGGCTTATTATAGCGCCGAGCGAGAAAAAACATTCCACTATTCACGACCATTAGCAAAGTCATTTACTGGATTATTTAAACGAAAAAGTAGCAAAATAAATTACGATGGCAGTTTAACGTCATTACAGCCATACAGCATAAGTAAAGGTAGTAATTATATAGTTAGCGAGGGTTTTAGTAGTGAACATAATTTAGCTATTACAGCGACTAATGACTTGATCAGCAGCTTACGCGTGTTACAGCTTGGCCGCGTTGATTTAGTAGCTGGTACCAAAGAAGTCGGTGAGTACTGGTTAAACAATCATCCACAATTACAAACAGGACAGTCAATCGTATATATCCCTCCTCATTTAGCGTCCCACTACCTATATATTATTTTTTCCAAATCTGCTGTGCAAAGTAAGCAACAATTAATACAATTAGAAAACGGTTTCAACACCATTGTAAATAATGGTGAGGCCGCACAAGTTCTCCTACGCCATGGCTTTTCAGAAGCTAAGACTGAGCAATACCTACAATTTTTAAAACGTTAAAACACAAATGCTTATATGACTATCACTCCAAGCAACGAATTCTGCATCTTAAGATAGTTTGGGTATAGTAATAGTAAACTCAGTTTTAAAGCGCTCTGTAGAGTGTGGATTGGACTGTAATTTAATTTCCCCCTGCAAAATGTGTGTAACCCATTGGTGCACCATATATAAGCCAAGCCCAGTATTGCCAATACCACGAGCTGAGGTGTAAAAAGGCTCAAAGATGTACTGTTGAGACTCTGCTTTAATCCCAACACCGCTATCTGAAATGGTTAATTTAATGGATTGACTAGCAGCTTGTGCTATTTTTATCTCAATTTCACCGACTTGATTTTTGGCAAACCCGTGGGTTAGTGCGTTCATTATCAGGTTTTCTAGCACTTGGGAAATAATTCCTGGTCGGCTTTTTATATCTTGGTCAGTATCAACTAAGGTTTTCACTTTTACGTTTGAGTTTTTTAATCTTGAATTAAGGGAGATCAGTAAATCTTCAGTTATTTTTCTTATATTACATGTGATGACATCATCATTATGACGGTCTATCGCCATTTTTTTAAAACTTTTAACTAATACCGCTGCCTTATTTAAATTAATTTTAGCTAACCCTAAATTTTCCTCAATGCTCTGTGTGCTTTTATCTAATTGCGATTTAGTTAATCCGGTTTTTATCGCGTCACTCAACTTATTAATAACCACATTCGCGTTAGATACTGAGATAATAGCACCGCCAATGGGTGTATTCATCTCATGAGCAACCCCCGCCACCAACAACCCTAAAGACGATAGTTTTCGAGCTTCGAGTAAGCTTGTTTGTAATTGCTGCTGCTGCCTTATAGTTAAATCGAGCTGTTTGTTGACGCTATCTAACTCTACTTTTTCACGCTGTAGTTTATAAGATAAAGTAATTAGTTGCTGTTGGAATAAATATTCACGGTAACTAAAACCAAAACCGCAAATACATAAAACAACACTACACAGAGCAGCATATTGAAAAGCAGTCATTTTTGCATTATACAGCAGCTCTTTAGGGCTACCGATAAGTATAATAATCTCTTTATCTGAATCTGCGGTTCTTTGTGTTGATTCACGTAGTGAAACAATAGAGAATCGCCTGAAAGTATATAAACTGTCATGAAAAATACGTGAGGTGCTTTGTACGTCATGTTCAATGATGTGTTGCCAAAGCGCTGGAGAGTTATTTGCTAGCGAGTTATTAACTTGATTATACATAAACCCAAACTGTAATGCGGGATCCTTATTATACAACCAATAACCATCATGATTTAGAATATTTACTTGGGTGTTTTTTTCATCATATTGTCGAATATTACTAAATAAATAATCCAGATTAAAATTCACTACTAACAAGCCATCTATTAAATAATCACCACCTTGCGTTCTGTAAGTCACCCTAATTGTTGGCTCATGCGGGACAACAACTTTTCCACGCTCAATATTTAAATCAATTTCTGAAATAAATGTATTCGGTGGTGCAACTAACATCCCTTCTTTAAAGTAATAACGATTTTGCTTATTTTGTAATTGTGATACCTCAACAATTTCGCTTTTTTTATTGCTGAAATTAATTCTATAACGTTCTTTACCACTGCGTTCAAGCCAACGTATTTGTGAGATATTGGTTGATACAGAAGCAAAATTTAAAAAATAATCATTTATGAGCTTGTCGCTTTGTTGAGCGCTCAATGTATTTAAACCTGTATTACTTTTTAATACTTGGCCATTTGCTAACAGCTGAGTGAGTTTTTTAATACTGCTTAGCTCTTTAGATAAATCAGTACTCACAAGCACTAGTTTTTCATCTTGGCGCTCTTTTATTATGGTTACTTTTGACTGATAAACTTGCTCGTATACCAGCCAGCCAATTAATATCGCAACAAATAAAATAAACAGCGACTTTATGAGTACGCCTTTTTTGTCGCTATAAAATGAGTTACTTTTTTTAGTCATTTACATTATCAAACTGTGCTAACCAGATCAGTAAATCATCATAAAATAATGGTTTTGCAAAAAAGTAACCTTGGGCCATTTCACAACCTGCTTGTTTTAACCATTGCACCTCAAATTCGTTTTCAACACCCTCAGCAATAACTTTAAAATCAAATTGCTTTGCGAGACTGATGATCATTTTTATCATGTATTGATTATTTATATTATGCTCAAGGTTGCTGACAAAGTAGCGATCAATTTTTATCGCATTCGACGGTATTTCATTTATATGTGCTAACGATGAATAACCCGTACCAAAGTCATCAATACTCACTTTAATACCCAATGCCATAAATCGTGATAAAGCCTCTTTAATAAAGTTGTAATTACTGATCGCTTGGGTTTCTGTCACTTCAAGTTCCAGCATCGAGGGAGATACTTTATATTCCTCAATCCGACTTTTGATAGACTCAAAGTAAGAAGGATCGATCAAGTCATAAGATGATGCGTTAAACGCAATAGGTAAATTTATACCACATTTTTTAAGTTGATTAATTATTTGTAGTATTTTTTCAAAAATAACATTATCTAGCTCATTAATTAAACCAGCTGTTTCAGCAAGTTCTATAAACTCTTCAGGATTTACAAAGCTGCCATCAGCTAACTGCCATCTAGCTAGCGCTTCAAAACCAATTGGTTTTAATGTTTTCAAGCACATTTTTGGTTGCAAAGCGACACGCAATTCTTTGGTACTAATAGCCGTTCTCAAGCGCGCCATTAACTCATAGCGCCTTGTTATTGCCACTGTTTTCTCATCGGTATGCAAAATAAACTTCGCTTGAGTTACTTGCATGTAATTTAAACTCGACTCTGCCAGGCTAATTACTTTTTCGGGAGTAATATTTGATGCGCAACTTAGCTTTAACTCCAACACTCTTACGTCAATAAATTGCTTAACATTTTCAATTTCGTACTTTTGTTTATTATGAAAACGCGCAATATCATCTGTAATATCAAAATCAACATTAATGAGCATGCCAAAGCTACTATTACTAATAATCGCAATTCTGGGGTCATATATTGAAAAAACATCTACAATACTTTTATGTACCAGTTTTATGATTTTTCTACAAAAATCATAACCAAAGGTAAATGCTTTTTCATCAAACTGATAAATATCAAAAATAATTAAACGCATTTTGGATTTTTCATATACGTTCATATTTTTAATTTCGCGAGTTAACCAGTTTCTATTCTGTAAGTTTAATGAAACATCGGTATAGGCAAGCTCGGTTAATCTATTTAATAATGAAATATTAGCAAATCCGCTACTGACGTTTTCACTAAATACTTTCAATAAATATTCGTTTTCTTCACTAATGGGATTATCTGATTTTACCAAGGTAATATAGTGCGTGCCTTCAGCAATGGTTGCTGGGAAGAAGAAGATACTATGCTGATTTGAAAACACATGACGTTTCTCTTGAATCGCTAGCTGGAAGTCATCGTACATATCGGCCAGTAAATTGCTATCTACTTTTTGTCCTTTCATACCATTAAAGCAGCCGTTGGTAGTGAGGATCATTGCATTGTCGCCTTTATCAAGGTTGCTTGAACAAAGGATCCCGCCTCCCTCGGATATTTTTAAAATATTGCTTAGTTCTTGCAGCACGGCAGCTGAGTATGAGCCCATATCATGTTTGCTATTAATGCTCCTTGATGCATCAAGCACAAGTTGCAAACCTTGTTTAGCGGCTGTTATTTGCGAAATATATTGCCAAGTTCGCATATTACTATTAACGATTGATTCAAGCTTTTGCGCAGAAATGTCAGACTTATTCCAGTACTCATCAATATCGAGCATTTTCATCACATCGGTTTCAGGGGCTAAACCGGGCTGCCCTGTTAGTAACACGATACGCATTTCAGCGTTGCCAATCACTTCTCTGATGGTATTTACCAAACGCAGTCCGGAGTCATCTTCTTCCATAACCACATCGATAAAAACAAGTGCTATATCTGGGTGCATACTTAAAGCAAGCGCAGCTTCTGGTACTGAGTTGGCCGCTAATAACTCATATTTGTAGCCTTCTTTGGCCTTTAATTCTTTTAAGCTATTAACTAATGCATGTTGATAATCGAGATCATCCTCAACGGTTAGAATTTTCCATACTTTAAGGTCAGTATTTACTAACTCTTCCTCAGCAGAAAATACAAATAATCCCTCTTTTTCATCCATATATACCCACCAAAATAATAATAGCAATGGCCTTTCATTTACAATGCATTGCAAAGCAATAAAGTAACTGATAAATAAAAAAATTAACTTGCTTTAAATATTAGGTGAGAGTTTTTGATGTGTCTAATTTAAAAACACTTTTGATAATAAAGTATGTGCTACAGCATGGCTTGAAAGCTGCAGCACATGTTAGTGTTGGTTAAGCGCTTTTATTTACCGGCGTACCACTGTGAAACTTAAAATCGTCATCAAAAGATGTAATTAACTGCGCTTCAATTTCACCAAACTCTTTAACCCGCTCGGTAATATCAAAACCAGCAATTTCTTGGGCAAGAGTTAAATAGTCTTGATAGTGGCGTGCCTCAGAGCGCAATAACGAAATATAAAAATCACCTAAACGCTTATCTACATGGGGTGCAAGCGCGGCAAAACGCTCGCACGAACGAGCTTCGATGTAAGCACCGACTATGAGCTTATCGACCAGTGCATCTGGCTCAAAGGTTTTTACATGTCTTAGCATACCCTTAGCATAACGACACGGCGTAATACTTTGATACTCAATACCGTACTCATCCATGATCTCTAATACTTGATAAAAGTGGTGCAGCTCTTCTTTGATCAACATCACCATTTTATCAACCAAATCTTGCCCATAAGCTGAATCAGATTTTGGGATCACTGCTTTAGTCAGTTTGTTTTTAGCCGCAAGATCGCGCCAATTCCCTTCACGTTTGTATATCAGCGTTTCAAACGGCTTCAGCCACTCAAGCAAGGCATCGCTGCTTTGTTTATCCACGGCGTATTTACGAATTAAAAACATCGCAGATTGCGCGGCTTTAAGCTCACAGATGAGATGATCAATTAAAATAACCGCTAGGTTTTCTTTTTTAGTGGCTTCATCAATCCACCCTAAAGGGGTTTCACAACGTAAAAATTGCTTAATCGGTTCTAAAAGTTTGCTATGTGGCACGAAGGGAGTTGCTCATTAGTATCTGTCATTAAGAAAATGATTTTATCATGAAAAATGACTGATAATAAAACAAAGCTGGGGGTTTGATTAATTAAATAACCCGAACTCTAGTTAAATATATCCCCGCTGATTTTTTTGCTTTCGTCTCTCATTGGTGTTTCTTGACAAGACCCCATTACTGAACCATAACTTAATACAAGCTGTATAAAAATAAAACAGCGAACTAATACCAATCGACTTAAATATTTAACC
>NZ_VXCS01000030.1:0-49600 GCF_052850545.1 Pseudoalteromonas sp. 1181_04 | reverse complement strand
GTTTGCAGCTGTGCGCCATCGGGATTGACCATAGGAATGATCATCAGTGATAGTTTGTTTTGCCAATTTTCTCGCCATGCATCATTTTTTGTTTCGATTGCATAGCTTAAAAAATCCGTTAATGCGGCACTTGCCGTATTTTCATCACCATGCATTTGGCTCCACATCATAACTTTGATTGGCCCCGAGCCAATATAAAATGCATCAATTGATTTACCTAAGAATGATTGACCTAAATTTTTTCGCTCTATGCTGGGGTGAGCAGCTAACGTATCTAGTAAAGGAGCAAGATCAGCGTGTGTAATCGCTGCTTTGTTTAATCCTTTAATTTGGTGCATTGCGATTGGTGCGGCAGTTAAGCTAAATGAGTAACTAAGTAAGCTAACTAGTATGGTTTTGCGAATCATATTAATATCCTGTTATTCTTATTTTGCATTTTTTTAAGAATATAATATTAAACTGGATCGGTCCAAAATTATCTTCACTTTAAGTGAAATCATTTCTCATAACTGTGATGCTTTACGGGCTTTATTTTCAATTGATTGTTTATTATAAAATAATATCTTTTGATAAAGTTTTTTGTGAACATTTAAGTTGATTTTAGGGCTAAAATTTAGACTAAAGTCTATGGGTTAATTTTTTTCATCTATCAGATTTATTTTTATCAGTTGTAAGCTTTGAGCTATTACACTAAATTTAGTTTCAAGGAAGCGAAATGAACAAGCCGCTTACAAAGAATCTTTATAATTGTGTGTGAAGATGTTGTCAAAGGCGGTTCAAGTTTAGTACAAACTGGGCTTGAACTGTTTTTATTTTACTGCCACATGATTAGACTAACTGAAAGTTTGTCACTGAATTACAGTGTTTATTGAACAACGCTAAAACTGAATCTTTATAATTGTGTGTGAAGATGTTGTCAAAAAGACAGTTCAAGTTTAGTTAACCTGAGCTTGAACTGCTTTTATTTACTGCCACGCGATTAAATGAACTTATTGTTCATCAGTGAATCTACAATACGTATTGAAAAATATTAGAACCGAATCTTTATAATTGTGTGTGAAGATGTTGTCAAAAAGACGACTCAAGTTAGGGGATAACTTGGCTTGAGTTGCTTTTTATTTTAACCGACATGCAGTTAGATGGCGAAGCAGCCAATACCAAATTCAATAGCGAATACGCTATTAAACGAATCTTTATAATTGTGTGTGAAGATGTTGTCAAAAAGACGACTCAAGTTAGGGGATAACTTAGCTTGAGTTGCTTTTTATTTTCTAAAAGCCGCCAATTATCATTTAAGTTATTTTTAAAGCGCCAGTATGGCGCTTTTTTTATAGCTGTAATTCAACATATTAATAAAAAGTTAGCCCGCTATGTTGTTTTATACTTGTAGCTTGTGTTGACTTTGTTATAATCCTCCCGAAATTTCAGTAATTACTGAAACTTTATTGATGAAGATCATAACAACGAAGTGGAAAATAGCGTAAAGCCAGTCGCTTTACTTCGTAATATATAACCAATAAGGCCATATACGTTTGAATTCGCAAAATTGTCCGCCAGCAAAAACGCACTCTACGCTTAGTAGATGGCAGTTGCGTGCGCGTGCACTTTTTGCCGGACGAGAGCTGCTTTCTGTATTAGTTATTTTATTAATTAATTCAGCCATGCTGGTAAATGGTAGTATTGAAGATGCGACAGAGCTAAAAAGCTTATTAACTGAAGGGGCTGTATATGAGTCATCTTTAATTAATGTATTGGGCTTTTTGGCATATCCAGTTGTGTCGTGCCAGTTACTCATTGGTTTATGTTGGTTGATTTTTCACTTTTTCCCAGCGCGTCGTGCTGGGGTTATTTTACGCAAAGCAGCCTTTGCTTTTCGTCAAACAAAAACATCTTTAGTAGTACACAGCGCTCATGGTTGTCGTGCTCCACCTCTTGTTAATGGTTGAACGCTACTCGTTATAGATAGTTTGGCTTTTTAACTATTCTGCTGATTCTGTCCGCTGTAATAACGCTTAGCCGCAGTGTACCTGCGATTCAACCAACACCCTCAAATTCCTTTATTACTTTTTTGATGCTTAGTATTTTTTATGGCGCTAAAAAGTTACCTGAGGAATATTCAAACCGTTGTTTTTACGCTTTTATTTAGAGTTGTAGGGGCAGCACATATCAAATTTTAGGTTGTAGGATAGTCCTTTGTTAATTCGAAACCTCTGTAATATTGCTCTGGGCACAACTGTGCTCGCACTGACTGGCTGTAAAGGCGGGGTGCTTGATCCAAAAGGGCAAGTTGGGATAGATGAAAAAAATCTGATCATCATTGCCACTGTGCTGATGTTAATTGTGGTTATTCCTGTGATTGTGATGACCTTGTATTTCGCGTGGAAATATCGCGATGGCCAAGAACAGCAAATTTATGCGCCAAAATGGGCACACTCAGGAAAAATTGAAGCCGCAGTCTGGGCCATTCCTATTGTGATAGTGATTGTACTGGGTGTCATTACTTGGCAATCAACGCAACAGCTTGACCCTTATAAACCGCTTGAAGGTAAAGGCAAACACTTAACAGTTGAAGTGGTATCACTGAATTGGAAATGGCTGTTTATTTATCCTGAGCAAGGTATTGCTACGGTTAATGAATTGGTATTTCCAGCCAATGTACCAGTGGAATATAAAATCACCTCAGAAAGTACCATGAACTCATTTTTCATCCCACAACTAGGTAGTCAAATCTACTCGATGGCGGGCATGGAAACTAAGTTGCATTTAATTGCTAATGAACCGGGTACGTTTAAAGGCTTTTCTGCTAACTACAGCGGTGCAGGTTTTACTGGTATGAAATTTAATGCCATAGCTACGCCAACGCAAGCTGACTTTGATACGTGGGTAAACAAAGTGAAAAGCCAAGCTAATACGCTCACTAAAGCGAATTATGATGCACTGGCATTACCGAGTGAAAACAACCCGGTGACTTATTTTGCTGATGTTGATGATGGCTTGTTCCACACCATCATTATGAAATATATGCAAGCACATGGTGATATGAACAAAATGCACAGTGCAATGCCTGAGCACAGCGGTCATGAAAATCACACAATGCACAGCGAGGGCGAGGAATAATTATGTCGTTATTTGGAAAATTAACATTAGATGCTATTCCGTTCCATGAACCTATTTTGATGGTGACAATGGCGGTAGTAGTGATTGCAGCAGCATTGATTGCCGCTTTGGTCACAAAATATAAAAAATGGGGCGTGCTATGGCACGACTGGATCACCTCAATCGATCATAAGCGCTTAGGCGTGATGTACATCATTCTTGCCTTGATCATGCTGTTTCGTGGTTTCTCCGATGCCATTATGATGCGAGCACAATTGGCGTTAGCCACAGGTGGCGCCACAGGCTATTTGCCGCCGGAGCATTATGACCAAATCTTCACCGCGCATGGGGTGATCATGATCATCTTTATGGCAATGCCATTTATGATTGGTTTAATGAACATTGTATTACCGCTGCAAATTGGTGCGCGTGATGTGGCATTTCCGTTTTTAAATAACTTAAGTTTTTGGTTAACTGCAGGTGGTGCAATATTAATTAATATTTCATTGTTCTGTGGTGAGTTTGCGAAAACAGGTTGGGTGGCGTATCCGCCGCTATCGGAGATGTCTTTCAGCCCTGGGGTCGGGGTCGATTATTATATTTGGGCGCTGCAAATATCAGGTATTGGTACACTATTAACGGCGGTAAACTTTTTAGTGACTGTGTTTAAAATGCGTGCCCCTGGTATGCGTTTAATGCAAATGCCTATTTTCACCTGGACATGTACATGGGCAAATATCTTAATTGCTGCATCATTCCCAATCTTAACTGCGGTGTTGACTATGTTAACGCTAGACCGTTATTTAGATTTCCACTTCTTTACTAATGAAGCTGGCGGTAACGCCATGATGTACATCAACCTGTTCTGGGCTTGGGGTCATCCTGAAGTGTATATCTTGATTTTACCTGCGTTTGGTATTTTCTCTGAAGTTATCTCGACCTTTACCGGTAAACGTTTATTTGGTTATAAATCTATGGTTTATGCCAGCGGTGCAATTTCTATCTTAGGTTTTATTGTTTGGTTACACCATTTCTTCACTATGGGGTCCAGTGCTAATGTTAATGCCTTCTTTGGCGTAATGACCATGGTCATTGCGGTGCCCACCGGAGTGAAACTGTTTAACTGGTTATTTACTATTTATCGTGGTCGTTTACGCATCACAGTTCCTGTACTTTGGACACTTGGCTTTATGGTGACCTTTACCATCGGCGGGATGACAGGGGTACTACTAGCAATCCCAGGTGCTGATTATGTATTACACAATAGCCTCTTCCTGATTGCACATTTTCATAACACCATCATCGGTGGTGCGGTATTTGGATACTTGGCTGGTTTTGCATTTTGGTTCCCTAAAGCAATGGGCTTTAAACTTCATGAAGGTTGGGGTAAGGCGTCTTTCTGGTGTTGGTTAATTGGTTTCTTTGTTGCATTTATGCCGCTATACGTTCTTGGTTTCTTAGGTATGACACGTCGCTTAAACCACACCAATAACCCAGATTGGAATATCTGGTTGTACATTGCCTTTGTCGGTGCGGTGATCATTATGTTTGGTATTTTGTTCCAAGTTGTACAGCTTATTGTGAGCTTTAAAAATCGCGAAGCATTAAAAGATACAACCGGCGATCCGTGGAATGGACACACACTTGAGTGGTCAACATCGTCACCACCACAATACTATAACTTCGCTACTATACCGCATGTACACGATATCGATACTTGGACTGATATGAAAGAAAAAGGCCAAGCGTATCAACAACAAGCAAGCTATGCGCCTATTCATATGCCAAAAAATACTTCGGCAGGGGTGATGATGAGTGCGTGTTTTACCACATTCTGTTTTGCCATGATTTGGCATATTTGGTGGTTGGCAATTGTCGGTGTTATTGCTGGCATCACGGTATTCTTTAAGCGCTGTTACACCAGTGATGTTGATTACTACGTGCAACCAGAAGAAATTCTTGAAATTGAAAGTGCACATAATAAAAGTGCAACAACATTTAACCAAGGTAAGGAGTTCAGCGCATGAGTGCTACCTCTGCAGATATAAATATCATCAATCATGATGCCCATGCTCACGAGCATCATGATACTGGTGGCGATACGGTATTTGGTTTTTGGCTTTACTTAATGACCGACTGCTTATTGTTTGCCTCATTTTTTGCAACCTACGCTGTGCTTTATATGAATACAGCGGGTGGCGTATCTGGCAAAGATATTTTTGAACTGGACTTTGTAGCGGTTGAAACTGCTGCATTGCTACTAAGTAGTATCACTTTTGGTTTTGCGATGATCTCAGCTCATGCGCAAAAGAAGGCCGCTACATTAACGTGGCTGGCAATTACTTTTGCTTTTGGTGCTGTGTTTATTGGTATGGAAATTTATGAATTTCATCATTTAATTGCCCATGGTAATGGCCCGCAGCGCAGCGCATTTTTAACCTCGTTCTTCTCTTTAGTAGGCTTACACGGTATGCACGTAACCGCTGGTCTGATTTGGATGGCGACGATGATGTTCGAAGTGTCACGTCGTGGTTTAAACCCAGCAACCGTTACACGTTTAAGTTGCTTAAGTTTGTTTTGGCACTTTTTAGATGTGGTATGGATCTGCGTATTTACCGTTGTTTACTTAATGGGAGTGATGTAATGAGCCACAGTGAATCACATGTATTAAATGAGCTACATACACAAAGCCATAGTGATGCTTCACATGGCAGTGTTAAAGACTATTTAATAGGTTTTGTTTTATCAATCATTCTAACGGCCATTCCATTTTGGGCGGTGATGAGCGGTACATTGTCAAAACCAACCACATTTGCCTGTGTTGTCGTAATGGCCATTGTGCAAATTTGGGTGCATTTAAAATACTTCTTGCACCTGAACTTTACCACCGAAGACGGTAAAGCCAGTTCGTTATCGTTTATCTTCAGTGCGCTGATCATCGTCATGGTGGTTGGCCTGTCTGTATGGATCATCTACGAATCGAACGCCATGATGATGTACTAGCCCCAGCTAGTACGTTTTCGTAAAGCAAAGAATAGGGGAACTGCAGATGTTTCGTCGTTATTTAAAGGTCACTAAGCCCGGTATTATCATGGGTAATTTGATCTCGGTTGCGGGTGGGTTTTTACTCGCCTCGCGTGGTGATATTGATGGCTGGCTAATGCTTGCTACATTAGTTGGCTTATCGCTGGTGGTAGCCTCAGGTTGCGTGATCAATAATGTGATCGACCGTGATATTGATATTCGCATGGCGCGCACGCGAACACGGGTAACCGTTACCGGTGAAATGTCTGCAACCACGGCTTTGCTGCATGGCACAGTACTTGGCTTACTAGGCTTTGCTTTACTAATGGTTTTTACTAACTGGATTGCGGTATTTTTTGCTGTGTTTGGTTATGTCATATACGTGGGTGTTTACAGCTTATATATGAAGCGTCGCTCAGTGTATGGCACGTTTATCGGTAGTTTATCAGGAGCAGTACCACCAGTGGTAGGGTACTGCGCTGTTTCAGCACAGTTTGATGTTGGCGCGTTGATCTTATTAGTAATGTTTAGTTTGTGGCAGATGCCGCACTCTTATGCGATTGCTATTTTTCGTTATAAAGACTATCAAGCTGCGCGTATTCCGGTATTACCGGTAGCGCAAGGTATTGATAAAGCTAAACATCATATTGTGTTGTATATCGCGGTATATGCGTTAGTGGTAATGTTATTAACCATTGGCGGTTATACCGGTATGGCTTTTTTAGCTGTTGCTTGCACTACTAGTTTTTGGTGGTTATTAATGGCGCTGCGAGGTTATCGTCGTAATATTGATATTAGTGGTTGGGCACGCCAAGTATTTGCGTTTTCAATTGTGAATATCACTGCACTGAGTATCGCCATGGCAGTTGATTACCAAAGTCTTACACCACAATTACTTGCTATATACCCAAACTGCCTCTAGATGCAGAATTCAGCGTTTCACAGGTGCTTAATATCAAGGCGTTACTTTGCAAGAATGGCAGTCCCTTTTAAGAAGTAACAACGATGAGAGTAAGTGCCTGTGAAACGCCCAACGGGTTGGTTTAAAAGCGATTTATACTGCGTTATTGATTTTAACAATAGAACCACTATTACTTGCAATCAATGCCTTGCCTAAATCGCTTTTTAATTCCAACTGAAACTCGCATCTTGAGGTGGTTTGGGTATAAATTAACCGAGTTTATTTCAAAGTTAACCAAAGGCTCTAAGATCTCCGAGGAGCCTTTTTTCATTTTTATAGCACCGCTAATTGATTAACTCAGCAATACTGAGTTTCCCCGCTAACATTAAACTTTGCTTTATGGCTGCACGTATTTCAGCTGGCTTGTTTTGACTAAGTTTAAAATTGCCCTGCCAATGAATGGTAATAAATTCAATAAAACTTAATTGTTGATACATTGCCTTGCGCTGCTGTACGGGTACCTCATTAATTTGCCATTTATCTGTAGCGTGCTCAGTAAAGTGTTGCTCAAAGTGATCGGTTAGTCGTTGCATGATCTGTTCTTTGTGCTGTTGGTCTTTAACAATACGCACTTTAGCTGTCACATAAACACTCGAATAAAGCCAACTAGGTAGGGTTTTATTGTGTGCGTAAGCGGGCGATAAATAGCAATCATCGCCACTAAATAATAGCTTCACTGATTGACCATCAAATGATGACAGGGGGTTATATTTGGCCACATGGCCGATAAAAACTTCGCGAGCTGGGTCATATAATAATGGCACGCGGCATATATCATTGAGTTGGTTTTGTGTATTAGGCATTAAAATGGTCGCCAGTGGATAGTTATTTACTAACTGTTGTAATTGCTTACTATCATGTTGTTGAAAATGGGCCGCTGGGTACATTATAGTTTTCCTTCTAACTGAGATTTTATTGTCGGCCATTGCTCGTCTATAATACTGAACTGAGCGGTGTTTCGGTATGAGCCATCGGCAAGTAACCTGTCTTTATAACTAATGCCTTCAAAGCGGGCGCCAAGGCGTGCTATAGCATTACGCGATTTTTGGTTTTGTTCATGGGTATTAAAAGCAATACGCACTAAGCCTAATTCTTCGAACGCATATTGCAGTAGCAAGTATTTAGCGTGGGTATTTACAAAACTACGTTGCCACTTTTTAGCAATAAATGTGTGGCCAATCTCAGCGCTGCGATTTTGTTTATCTAACCTAAATAAACGTGTGGTACCAAGCACCTGCTTACTTGCTTTATCAACTATGGCGTAGACTATTTGTTGTTCGGCATTAAACTGCGCTGTATTGATAAACCAATCATCGAGAATTGCACGGGTTTGGGTATAATTCATTAAAACCCAACGCCATATTTGTGGATCTTGGCCTGCTTGATATAGCCCCTCAAGGTGGTTTTGTGTCAGTGGCTCTAAAGCCAGCTTATTGGTTTGATGAATGTGTTTTGTAAACATGATAAGCCCCATATTTTGCTATTTATGAATAACAAAGGTACGCTACTTTGGTCAGTAATAAACAACCAGTTTTAGCTTTTTAACTAGACCAGTTTAGAGTGTTTTTGGAGTCGTAATGCAGCCGTTAGTTATTGAATTTGATGAGTCAGAGCCTGCCAAATATTTGCAACTGGCCAGCGCGATACGCAGTGCCATAATGCAAGGCAAGCTTGCGCCAGGGGTAAAACTCAGCTCGGCGCGTGTCATGGCAAACACTTATCAGCTCAATCGCCATACAGTGATGAATGCATTGCAATTATTAGTAGCGGAAGGCTGGCTTGAATCTCAGCAGCGCTCAGGTTATCGGATCACCAAGTCATTGCCCATTCAAAGTAGTGTTAGTACCTCAAGTACTCCAATACTGAAAGCAAAACCTTATCAATTTGCTAAAACATTGGCTGTGCCTGCTGCTGGAATGGATTTAACTGCATATAGATATAACTTTGCTGGTGGCTTGCCTGATCTTGCCAGTTTCCCACAAAAAGAATTTAAACGCTCCGTCAGCCATGTGTGTAATCACTTAGATATCAATCAACTGCATTATGGGCAGGTCAGTGGTAACGAGCAATTAAAAGCTCATATTTGTGATTACTTATACAAAGCGCGTAATTTAAACGTAAGCGACGTATTGATCTGCAATGGCTCGCAAGAAGCACTGTTTTTAATCGCAAAAGCGTTTATAAAAAAAGATGATTTTGTCGCAGTAGAAACGTTAGGTTATCCGCCAGCAAGGCAAGCATTTGCAGCTTGTGGCGCGCAATTGGTTGATATAAAACAAGACGATGAAGGCTTATGTGTTGATGATTTAAAAGCCCAGCTGGAATGTTATCCAATTAAAATGCTGTACTTAACGCCGCTGCACCAATACCCAACTACCGTGACCTTATCGCCAACGCGGCGCTTGCAAATTTATCAACTGTGTTATGCTCATAACGTTATGATCATCGAAGATGACTACGACCATGAATTTCATTATCGCTGTCAGCCATTACAACCCATGGCCGCCGATGACCCCGCGGGCATCGTTATTTACCTATCGACGTTTTCAAAGATTATGTTTTCAGCTGCACGTATCGGTTATATCTGCGCAGCGCCTGAAGTATTAGCGCAATTAACTGCGTGGAAGCAGCTGATGAACCATAAGAACGATGTGATCATGCAATTAGCTGTGGCGCACTGGATGAAAGAAGGTGGCTTTGAACGCCATTTAAAGCGTATGACCAAACTGTATAAACAGCGCTATGAAGCGATGGATGCCTATTTAATAGAGCTACAAGCACTTGGGCATCCTATAGAATATAAAAAGCCCGACGGCGGCATGGCGATGTGGGTCAACTTTAATAAAGACACTCAGCACTTAAAAGCGCAGTTAGCAAAGCAAGGTATATATTTACAAACCCAAGCCGAGTTTTACTTTACTAACTCAGTACGTAGCTTAAAACCCATAAACTATAGCTATGCTCGGCTTGGTTTTGCAGGACAATCGAGCGAGAAGATGCAGCAAGGGTTAAAGTTTATAACTATGCAACTATTTTCGAGTAAATAATGTTTTACTGCAAACCTTCAACATCAAAATAGAGCGGCTTTAAGGTGCCACAGTTGGCAAATTTATAGGTTAATTCGCTAGCATTTGGGACGCGTTTTGATGTGCGAAATTTTTGTAAACAGGCATTGATTAAATCTGCATAAATAAGGTGATTAAAACTCGGTGCTTGGGTTATTTTATGGATATAAATTCGCTCATTATTTTTGAGGGTGATCATGTCGTATTCTTGCCACTGCGATGATTCGTTCAAATCAGTTAATTCCCGCGCATAAAGTAATTTACTCATTACAATAGGTCTATGTTGATAAACCAAACTGCCATCGCGCTGGTAGTGTCCGGCATACACATCTGCCGTAATTGTTAGTTCTTCGCCACGCATTAGCCGTTGAATATTAAACGGTTGTGGTTTGATAGTAATAAGCTCTGCATCACGTACCAGGCTTAAAAAAGCGACATCTGGGTTTTCAATTTGATAAACAACTTGCACATCGTGAGGTAATTTATAAGTTGGTAAGTTAACTGCAAAAATACGCGAGCCTTGATTAACGAGCACCATAGCATGCTCTGCATTGTAAGCTGGGTTAATCGGCGGAAGCTCTTCTTTTACAGCTTCTTCTTCGGCGTTGGCAATACTCGACATAAATGCAAGTAACAAAATAAACAACAGTCGCATAATGAACTCAATAAAGGTATGAATTTAAAGTGTAGTCAAAAATACTGTTTTAGCAGTTTTATACTCTGCTTTTAAAACAGCGCAGCTTGCTCTATAACAATTGCGTGGCGTTTTGCAAGGCGCAAGTGATCTCTGTCATAACCTCCGCCAATCACGCTTGCCACTGGCGTATTGTGCTCAATACAGCGCTTAAACACTAAGTGATCTCGTTTTTCAATGCCTTGCCAGCTAATATCAAGTTTACCTAAACCATCTTGCTGCCAAATGTCAACTCCGGCATCATACAGCACTAAATCAGGGTTAAGTTCTTTGAGTAAAAAACGCAAGGTATCATCAACAACCCCTAAATATTCATCATCTTGCATATTATTAGCTAAACCAATGTCGAGATCGCTGGCGGATTTGCGAAATGGAAAATTCTTTTCACAATGAATCGAGCAGGTATATGCATAAGGTTGGTGTTGTAATATGGCTGCGGTGCCATCGCCTTGGTGTACATCTAAGTCAAAAATCAATACATTGGTCACTTCAGCTGATTGAATCAGCGTTTGTGCAGTAAAGGCTAAGTCGTTGACCATACAATAGCCAGAGCCAAAATCGCTGTGAGCGTGGTGTGTACCGCCGGCTAAATGGCATGCAATGCCGTGCTCAAGAGCTAAGCGCGCAGTTTGCAACGTGCCTTGAGGTGCGGTAAAAGTTCGTGCCATTAATTGTTCTGACCAAGGTAGCCCAATACGACGCATCGCTCTATCATCTAAGCGGTTATGCCATAAATCTTGAATGTAATTATCACAATGTACCAATTCAAGCGCCTCAGGGCTGCCAAGTTGAGGTGTGATTAGGTTGCTATTCGCCAAACCAAGTGCTTTTACTTGTTGGTATAAATGGGCAAATTTACTCATTACAAAACGATGGTTAGGGTCAAAGTTAAACGAATAGTTAGGGTGATAAACCAGCGGTAAGTGTTGATTAAGAGCCATAGTCAGATAGCGTTGCGAATTTTCTCTAGGGTAACCTACAGGGCAATTTCAATCCAGTTACTTGCTTTACGCACTGTGGATCAAACTCTCAAGTTCACGGTGCAGTAGTGTATCGTCAGCGAGGTTTAACTCAATTAAACGCTTTAAATGGGTAATACTATCTATATCAATATGGGTACATTTTAAACCTATATGTTGTTGTTCGATATGGCAAATAGTGACAGTCATCGCGATGATTACTTCACTTTGCGGGAGTTTAAAGGCAAGAATAGCACTACTGTTTTTTGTAAAGTTAAAGTCATTATTGCGACTAACCAGAGCGCCATTTAATGATATATCGAGCAACTGGCAGGGGTAACTATGGGTATTATTGGTTAAATGCGCGGGAGTTGAAAATAAAATGCGCGTGTAATGGCGGCGGTTTTCCATCATTATTCCTTTTAGGAGTATTAGGATTAAGTGTAGCTTATTTTTTAGTCAGTATGTGTAATTAATACCAATCGACTTAAATATTTAACCATTCTAGCGAGCTAAATAAAGCGCTAACTGCGTTATAAATTTTTCATGTAGAACAACTACATGTCAAAATTTATGTCTTGTTATCACTCCATTTATCTGTCGCTATAAATGGTCAGTAACTTAACACGATTGGTATAAGCTGAACTCTGGATCGTGAATCTCTGATCTATATTCCAGGTTAATAAAAAAAGCCCCACATAAATGTGGGGCTTAAAAAATGTTTAGAACCTAGAACTTAACCTATCTTTTTGTACTTAATACGCTTAGGTTGCGTAGCCGCAGTGCCTAAGGTCTTTTTAAGCCATTCTTCATATTCAGTGTAATTACCATCGAAGAAGTTAATTTGGCCTTCGTCACGGTAATCAAGAATATGTGTTGCAATACGGTCTAAGAACCAACGGTCATGCGAGATACACATAACGCAGCCTGGGAATTCTAAAATAGCGTTCTCAAGGGCACGTAATGTTTCAACGTCCAAATCATTGGTTGGCTCATCCAGCAGGATAACGTTGCCACCGGCTTTTAATAACTTAGCTAAGTGTAAGCGGTTGCGTTCACCACCTGACAAGTCCTTAACAAATTTTTGCTGATCGTTACCTTTGAAGTTAAAGCGACTAACGTAGGCACGGCTTTGGAATTCAAAGTTACCAATTTTTAGTACGTCTTGGCCGTTTGAAATTTCTTGGAAAACAGTATTGCTGTCATCCATATTGCCACGGAACTGATCAACGGTTGCCAGTTCAACCGTTTCACCTAGGTTAATTTCGCCGCTGTCTTGTTTGTCTTCACCGCTGAGCATTTTAAACAGCGTTGATTTACCTGCGCCATTGGCACCTATAATGCCAACAATTGCGCCTTTAGGCACAGTAAAGCTTAGATCATCAATTAACACGCGATCGCCAAAGCTTTTCTTCAAGTTTTTAACTTCAATAACTTGATCACCTAAACGTGGTCCAGGTGGAATAAATAGCTCGTTGGTTTCATTACGTTTTTGGTAATCAGACTGCTGCATTTCAGTAAATTGCGACATCCGCGCTTTTGACTTAGCTTGACGACCTTTTTGGTTTGAACGTACCCACTCAAGTTCTTGTGCAATTGATTTTTGACGGGCTTTTTCAGACTTTTGCTCTTGCTGCAGGCGCGCATCTTTTTGCTCAAGCCAAGAAGAATAATTACCTTCCCATGGAATACCTTCACCACGGTCAAGCTCTAAGATCCAGCCAGCTACATTATCGAGGAAGTAACGGTCATGGGTTACCGCCACAACAGTGCCTTCGTAATCATGCAAGAAGCGCTCAAGCCATGCTACAGATTCTGCATCTAAGTGGTTAGTCGGCTCATCGAGGATAAGCATATCTGGTTTTTCAAGCAATAAGCGGCAGATAGCCACTCGGCGACGCTCACCACCTGACAAGAATTCAATTTTAGCATCCCACTCAGGTAAGCGCAGGGCATCTGCGGCGCGCTCTAATACGTTGTCGATGTTATGACCATCGTGGGCTTGAATAATTGCTTCAAGCTCACCTTGCTCTTTGGCTAGTGCGTCAAAGTCAGCATCTTCCATCGCGTATTCGTTATATACTTCATCAAGACGGTTAAGCGCGTTTTTAACTTCGCTGACTGCTTCTTCCACAGTTTCACGAACCGTTTTGCTTTCATCTAGAATAGGCTCTTGCGGTAAGTAACCAATTTTAGTGCCCGGTTGAGGATATGCCTCACCTTCAAACTCTTGATCAAGGCCGGCCATAATACGTAGCAACGTTGATTTACCAGAACCGTTTAAACCAAGTACACCAATTTTTGCGCCCGGGAAAAAATGCAAAGAAATATCTTTTAAGATAGTGCGCTTAGGTGGCACAACCTTAGATACTCGACTCATCGAGAAAATAAACTTATCAGGTAAAACCATGGAAGGAGCCTTCAAATAATAATAAAAATTTCAATGTTGTATTGTAGTGGTTGATAGGTGAAACAGTCAACGCATGGCGTAGCTAGATTACGGACTCATTCTGGTCAAAGGAAAGAGCTAGCGGCGCTATTTAAAAACATTTTTCTTTTTTTAGGAATTAGTTATAGAAAGGATAATGTAAGTTTTTGTAAGCATTTGTTTTTTAAAGTAGGTTGTCTTTTTTTTGTGCTAGTTTTAAGGTACAGTTTATTTTCAAATAAATTAAAGGAATAAAAATGATTAAATCAACAGCTAGTTCAATACTATTTTTAACTCTATGCTCAACAAATGCATTTGCTCAAGATGATTATAATTATTATGCTGGGGTTGCAGTTAGTAGCCAAACATTAAAGCTAGATAATGAAAATAAGCTTTATAACAGTGGGGAATTCAAATCTAAAGTTCTTACTCCTTTTATTGGGTATCAATTTAACCAATATGTAGCCGTAGAGACAAGGTTCGGGTTTGGTAAAGGTGATGATAGCGAAGTTATTGCATCACAACCAATTACTATCACAGATGAGTATGAGCTAGATAATCAACAAGGACTGCTGTTAAAGCTTCAGTACCCTATGACACAAAGCTTCTCTTTATTTGCTACTGCGGGTTATTTTAATAGTAAGTTTAAAGTGCGCTCGAAATATGAGCAAAATAATTCTGCACAATATACTGCAGGGGATTATAGAGAAAATGGCGCATCATTTGGTTTTGGTGCCTCATATGCACTTAATCAAAATTGGCAATTGTCTGGCGAGTTTCAGTACTTCGACCAGGGCGATGATAAAAGTGAAGCGTTAACAGCTGCAATTAGCTATCGCTTTTGATAACCGATAACCGATAACTGTTAATTTGTTAGCAATACACCGACTCCCATTAATGCTAGCAAGCCGCCAGCTAGCATTTTATTGGTAACGGGCTCGCGCTTTATAAAACCAATGCTCATTACAATTAATGGCGCGGTTGCGAAAATCGTTTGTGCAATGGCTGGATCGGTATATTTAACTGCGCCAAGTTGAAGCCATAAACCAAGGAAAGTGCCTAAAAACACAGCCGCAAAAAACCATTGTTTGCCGCTAATTCCCCTTAGAGTTAGTGCTTGTTTAAATTCACTGCTTTTAAACACTGCAACAACTAAGGCCACAGTCATCGTACCGGCTGCTAATCTAATTAATGCCGCCCATAAGCTACTCATATGCTCATTATTGAGTGCGCCTTTAGACATCACCATACCGAGCGCTTGGCAGATAGCAGCTGCAAGGGCACATAAAACACCTTTGCGATAATGTTGATGATCAACCTGTGGCAATGTTTTTTCAGGCTTGATTGCTATTACTACGCCAATGGTTGTAAGTACAATACCGCACCATGCAAATGGCGATAAATAATGATTTAATAGCAGGATATTAAAAACCCCCACAAGGGCTGGAGCAAGGGACTCAATAACTAACGTGCGAGCAGGGCCAATATTTCGCAGCGCAGTAAAATAGGCGCTATCGCCAATCGCAATCACCCCGCCAGCAATTAGCCAAAGCCAGCTTGTCAGATGATGTGGTAGTGCAGCGTCTTGAGTAATCGCAATAGTCGCTAACATCATGGCACTTGCTAACACGCCTTTACTGATGTTTAGCTGCATAGGCGTTAAGTGATGGCTAAAACCTTTATATAAAATGGTCGAAAGCGCCCAAACAATAGCTGCTAATATAGCAAAAAGTTCTCCTAAGCCTAGCCAATCAATCACGTTTACCACCTTAAAATAAAATCAACAGGCGCATTATGGCGAGCGGTTTTTAGAATGCAAAAAAATAGCTAAAATAAATTCATTTGGACATCTAAACATCTAGAGGTTGAAATTTCCAGCTATCCGTTCATAATTAGCCATTGGTTAATTATGCCTTGGAGATGAGTATGCCTATTACCGTTAAAGATGAATTGCCCGCAATTGCGAAGTTACGTCAAGAAAACGTATTCGTAATGCCAAAAAGCCGCGCTAAAACCCAAGAGATCCGTCCGATGCGCTTGGCGATTTTAAACTTAATGCCTAATAAGGTAGAAACCGAGGTGCAATTTATTCGTTTGCTCGCTAATTCACCCTTACAAGTGAATGTAGAGCTACTACGTTTAGACACTCATCGCAGCAGTAGCAATTCAGAGCAGCATTTAGACACTTTTTATCGTTATTTCTCTGAAGTGAAAGACAACAATTACGATGCATTACTCATTACCGGCGCACCATTGGCACATTTAGAATATGACGATGTAGCCTACTGGGATGAACTAAAAGTAATTTTAGATTGGGCGGAGCAGCATGTAACCTCAACATTATTTTCGTGTTGGGCGGCTCACGCGGGTTTATTTCATCATTATAATCTAAAGCGTGAACTAAAAGAAAATAAGCTCTGTGGCGTGTTTACCCATAAGTGTTACTTTGAACATGGAGCCTTAACGCGTGGTTTTGACGATACCTTTGTAGTGCCGCACTCGCGTTATGGCCATATTGATATTGAAAAAATTAACGCTTGTGATGATTTAGTGGTGCTGGCAGGTTCAGAGCAAGTAGGCGCTTACTTAATAAAAAATAAATCTGGCAGCCAAGTGTATATTACCGGGCATCCTGAGTATGATGCAGACACTTTAAAAGGCGAATATCAGCGCGATTTAGAAAAAGGCCCTGATGCGCCATTGCCTGAAAATTACTTTCCAGAGAACAACCCTGATAACGAACCGTCGAAAACTTGGCAAAGCCATGCCTTTTTACTGTTTTCGAATTGGTTAAATTATTATGTGTACCAAACCACACCCTATGATATTAATTTAGTTAGCCAAGCCGTAAGGACTAACAACTATGCCGAATAATTTAGAAAACAAAAGCGCCGAGTTAATTGAAGCGTTAAAACAGCGTATTTTAATTCTTGATGGTGCTATGGGTACCATGATCCAAGAACACAAATTAGAAGAACACGATTACCGTGGCGAGCGCTTTAAAGACTGGCATGTGCTAATTAAAGGTAATAATGATTTATTAAGCATTACACAACCAAAAATTATTGCTGATATTCATCATGGCTTTTTAAATGCAGGTGCCGATATTATCGAAACCAACACCTTTAATTCGACTACAATTTCGATGGAAGATTACGATATGGCCAGCATCAGCCGTGAAGTAAACTTAGAGTCAGCTAAATTAGCACGCAGTATTTGTGATGAGTTTACTGCTAAAAATCCAGCTAAACCACGCTATGTTGCGGGTGTTTTAGGGCCAACCTCAAAAACCTGTTCAATCTCACCGGATGTGAACGACCCCGGTTATCGCAATGTCACGTTTGATAAGTTAGTCACCGCGTATGTTGAATCAACCCTTGCTTTAATGGAAGGTGGTGTTGATTTAATTTTGATAGAAACAATTTTTGATACGCTTAATGCAAAAGCGGCTTCATTCGCGGTTGAAGAAGCGTTTGAACAAGCCGGTCGCAAATTACCTGTGATGATCTCTGGCACCATAACCGATGCCTCCGGACGTACGCTGTCAGGGCAAACCACCGAAGCATTTTATAATTCGATTCGTCATATTAAGCCAATTTCAATTGGTCTCAATTGCGCCCTTGGCCCAGATTTACTGCGCCAATATGTAGAAGAACTATCGCGTGTTTGTGAAACTTACACCTCAGTGCACCCAAATGCAGGCTTGCCTAACGAGTTTGGTGAGTACGATTTAGAAGCACCTGAAATGGCGCAAGAAATTATCGATTGGGGCAAGTCTGGCTTTATCAATATTGTCGGCGGTTGTTGTGGTACCACACCTGCACACATCAGGGCATTTGCGAAAGGGCTTGAAGGGGTTGAACCTCGGCCACTGCCAGAGCTTGAAGTGCGTATGCGCTTATCAGGCCTTGAAGCGTGTAACTTAAATTAAGGTAGCCGAGATGACACAAAAAATAGCAGTATTTACCAACGTTGGCGAACGTACCAATGTGACCGGCTCAGCCATGTTCAAACGTTTGATCATGGAAGAAGATTACGAAACCGCCCTCAACGTTGCCCGCGAGCAAGTAGAAAACGGCGCACAGGTTATTGATATCAACATGGATGAAGCCATGCTGGACTCAAAAGCCGCCATGGTGAAATTTTTAAATTTGATTGCCTCCGAGCCTGATATTTCTCGCGTGCCAATTATGGTCGACTCTTCTAAGTGGGAAGTCATTGAAGCGGGCTTAAAGTGTATTCAAGGCAAGGCAATTGTAAACTCAATCTCGCTAAAAGAAGGTGAAGAGCCATTTATTCGCCAAGCTAAAATTATTAAACGTTTTGGCGCCGCTGCAGTGGTTATGGCGTTTGATACCGACGGCCAAGCAGATACAGCCGATCGCAAGTTTGAAATTTGTCAGCGTAGTTACCGCATTTTGGTGGATGAAATTGGCTTTGCGCCAGAAGATATTATTTTCGATCCCAACATCTTTGCGGTAGCAACCGGTATTGAAGAGCACGATAACTACGCAGTTGAATTTATTGAAGGTACACGTCGCATTAAGCAAAACTTGCCACACTGTAAAGTGTCGGGCGGAGTGTCGAATGTATCGTTCTCGTTTCGTGGGAATAACCCCGTGCGAGAGGCTATTCACTCAGTATTTTTATATCACGCAATTCAAGCGGGTATGGATATGGGGATTGTTAATGCAGGGCAACTCGCTGTGTATGATGATATTCCAGCAGAGCTGCGAAAAGCGGTTGAAGACGTTATTTTAAATACCGACCCAGGTGCCGGTGAACGCTTAGTTGAGTTGGCACCAAAATACTCTGGCATGGCGCAAGCAGAACGCGTAGAGGATTTAGAATGGCGCACATGGCCGGTCGAAAAGCGCCTTGAACATGCTCTTGTTAAAGGCATTACTACCTTTATAGATGAAGACACCGAAGAATGCCGTGCTGCTGCCGATAAACCTATTCATGTGATTGAAGGGCCGTTAATGGACGGCATGAATGTGGTCGGCGATTTATTTGGCGCAGGTAAAATGTTCTTACCGCAAGTCGTTAAATCAGCGCGAGTGATGAAGCGCGCAGTGGCCTACCTAGACCCTTATATTGAAGCAGAAAAAGAAGAAGGTGCTACTAACGGTAAAATCGTGATGGCCACCGTTAAAGGTGACGTACATGATATTGGTAAAAATATTGTTGGCGTTGTACTGCAATGTAATAACTATGAAGTTATCGATTTAGGTGTAATGGTGCCTGCAGATAAAATATTGCAAACTGCCATCGACGAAAAAGCCGATATTATTGGCTTATCAGGCCTAATTACGCCATCTCTAGACGAGATGGTACATGTTGCCAAAGAAATGAAACGCCGTGGTTTTGAACTACCGCTATTGATTGGTGGCGCGACTACCTCAAAAGCGCATACTGCCGTTAAAATTGAGCCACAATATGACAAAGGCGTGGTGTATGTAAATAACGCCAGTCGCGCTGTAGGCGTGGTTTCTAACTTATTGTCGAAAGAGCATAAAGCTGAATTTTTAGCAAAAACCAGCGCTGAATATGTCAAAGTACGCGAGCAACAAGCGCGTAAAAAACCACGCTCAAAACCGGTTACTATTCAACGTGCCCGCGACAACGCCGCCAAGCTTGATTGGGATAATTACACTCCACCGGTGCCGAAAAAGCTGGGCGTGACAGAGTTTAAAAATGTCTCGATAGCCACTTTACGTAAATACATAGACTGGACGCCATACTTTATGACCTGGTCAATCGCCGGTAAATATCCGCGCATAATGACCGACGAAGTGGTTGGCGAGCAGGCGCAAAGCTTATTTAAAGACGCCAACGACATGTTAGACGATCTTGAAAAGTCAGGCAGTTTGCAACCGCTTGGCGTAATTGGTTTATTCCCAGCTAACCGCGTGGGTGACGATATTGAAATATACACAGACGAAACTCGCTCTGAACTATTAACCACGTCGTGCCACTTACGTCAGCAAACAGAAAAAACCGACTTTGCTAACTACTGCTTAGCTGATTATATCGCCCCGAAAGGCACGCCTGATTACTTTGGTGCATTTGCGGTAACCGGCGGTCTTGAAGAAGACGACTTAGCTGATGCGTTCGATGCACAGCAAGATGACTACAACAAAATAATGGTAAAAGCGGTGGCAGATAGACTCGCCGAAGCCTTTGCTGAGTACTTACACGAACAAGTGCGTAAAGAATATTGGGGTTTTGCCCCAGACGAAAACCTTGCGAATGAAGATCTTATTCGTGAAAACTATCAAGGTATTCGCCCAGCACCCGGTTACCCAGCGTGTCCAGAGCACACTGAGAAGAAGAAAATCTGGCAACTACTCGACACTGAAAAGCGCATTGGCATGCAGCTCACCAGCTCATACGCCATGTGGCCCGGCGCAGCGGTATCAGGCTGGTACTTTTCACATCCGGAAGCTAAATACTACGCCGTAGCGGCAGTACAAAAGGATCAGGTTGAAGACTACGCTAAACGTACCAACATGACGCTGGAAGAGGCCGAAAGGTGGCTGTCGCCTAATTTGGGGTATGAGCCGGAGTAAGTGAAGCGGTCAGCTATCAGCCGTCAGTTTAAAACAAAAAAGCGAGCCAAATTAGGCTCGCTTTTTTTGTACAAGGTTTTTTCCTGATGGCTCTTCGGTATATCATCATACTTTCACATTCAATGAGCTTGCGTATGCCCCTAACCTTGGGTGTAGAATGATTAGTACATTATATTTGTGATTTTCTGCACATTCATTATTTGAGAATTTTCCATGGTAAAATTATTTAGCCCACTAGAATTAGGTCCGATAACACTCAAAAACCGCATTATTATTGCTCCCATGTGTATGTATGCCGCAGAAGAAGGCAAGGTGCAACCTTGGCATCATCAACATTATGGTATGCTCGCGCAATCCGGTGCTGGCTTATTGATTGTTGAAGCGAGCGCTGTATCCCCTGAAGGAAGAATCTCTTACGCCGATTCAGGTATTTATAGCGACGAATGTGAGCAAGCTTGGCGTGAAGTCGTATCTAATGTAGGTCAATACTCTAACATTCCGATGGTGATGCAGATTGGTCATGCAGGTCGTAAAGCGTCAACTGAATTACCTTGGAATGGCGGTGCGCCTATCGCTCCAGAAATAGAGAATGGTTGGCAAACTATTGCTCCGAGTGAACTTGCTTTTTCAGATGAAGCTCCTTCACCAAAAGCAATGACGCAAGACGATATTGTACGATTAATTACTCAGTTTGTGAAAAGTGCTCAACGTGCCCATAAAGCTGGTTTTTCTGGCATAGAACTTCATGCAGCTCATGGCTATTTACTGCACCAATTTTTATCACCGCTTAGTAATCAGCGTTCAGATCAATTTGGCGGCTCATTAGAGAACCGCATGCGCCTACCCCTGACAATATTTGATGCTATAAAGGCTGCGTTACCACATGATTTCATGATTGGTGTACGTATAAGTGCAAGTGATTGGGCTGATAATGGCTGGGATATCGAGCAAAGTATCGTATTTTCTCAAGCTTTAGACGCTCGTGGTTGCCATTATATACACGTATCAAGTGGCGGCTTGACTGCACAGCAGCAAATTAAAGTTGCCCCTAATTATCAAGTCGGTTTTGCCGATGCAATAAGTAATAACGTTTCTATGCCGGTTATTGCTGTAGGCTTAATTACTCAAGCTCAACAAGCTGAAGATATTATCTGCGAAGGTAAAGCTGATGCGATTGCGTTGGCGCGTGGTATTCTTTATAACCCACGTTGGCCTTGGCATGCCGCAGCGGAGCTCGGAGTTACAATACAAGCCGCGCCGCAATACTTGCGCTGCCAGCCACATGAACTTAAGTCATTACTGATACGCGATTGATTACTACCTCTCATAACTAGATAATCTTCTAGTGTGAGAGGCTTTGACTATTCAAGCCAGTTTTTAATACGCTTATTAAGGAAAACCCTCTGAATAAGTATATATCCCAGCATATAACTCTGCCTTTTATAGCTATGATCAAAGAAAGTTTAATAAAAGGAGTTATATGAAATATTATTTTCAAGCGCAATACCACCAGCGCTTAGATTTGTTTGATAATGTGTTTGTCAGTATGGCAACGGGTAATGTTGTTGAGCCATCACTGCCTTTAGAGATCATCATTGAGTCTGAAGATTGTGTGCTTTATGAAAGTGACAATGGCTCTATTATTGATTTTTCTCCGCCAACGTTAGGCTATTATTGGATTACTGGGCAAACCTGCTTACGCACCCGAGACGGATTAGTATTTGAGCCTTGTGATGATAAAGATGCAGTACAATACACTTATATTGACGGGCAGCTTTATGGACAAAAAATAAATACTGACTTGAGCAAAATGCCAACCACACAAACGCGTTACCACTTTAGTAAGCTTAATGGATGCAAAGCCCAGCTAAAGCAAAATGATGACTCAAGCTTTACTCTCGAAATTGATGAAAAAGAATATCCTATTGCGTTACATGAGCTTGAATTTTCATTTTTTGTAAATGAAGAAACAGGATTTACGCAAGACGGCGAACAACTCTATTACTACGACAGACCAGTACCTCAATTAACGTTAGTAGACTTTAGGGTTTTACATTTTAATTATGCAAAAGATGATCATGTTGTTGTCTGTGGTACAGATGTTATTTCACAAGCGGATGCTGCAACGTTTGAAGTGATCACCACGACTTTAGCAAAAGATAAAAATCATGTTTATGAATTTTCAAAGATTATTAAAGGTGCGGATGCTAAATCATTTGTCGTGATTGATGGTAAAGAACAAGATGCATATCAACAATATAGTAAAGACAAGCAAACAGTTTATTATTTTGGTGAAGCCATTATCGGTGCAGACTTGGCATCTTTTCGCATAATTCATGGACGTTATTCGGCTGATAAAAACTGGGTTTATCGCTCAGGGCTACGTATTGCTCTATTTGATGCTGAGAGTTTCTATTATATTTCACAAAGTTTTGTTGGTGATAAAAACGGCATTTATACTGACTTTCTAAATATTACACAAATAGCCCAGTGTGATGATGTATTTGTTGATTACGATAATGATTACTTTGCCGTAAACGATACCCTGTATTGGGCTGATAAAGAACACCCGTTTGACGCTGATTTAGCTTCTTTTTCTTCAATCAATTGTACTTGGGCGAAAGATGAAACCCATATTTATTATAAAGATGAGGTAGTTTATAAAGGGGGTTACGAAACAGCAGAAATTTTTGATGAATTATTATTAAGAGTGGATGATAAAATCATCTCAAATAGAGGCATTATTGCTGGTGCAAATGCAAAAGAGTGGCATCTGCTGATTTTTCCATTCTATGCCTGTGCTGATCGACTATTTTACCAACAAGAATTACTTGATAAAGGCGACCCAAATACGTTTGAAGCCCTTGATGACAATCGCTTTAAAGATAAAAGTAATGTCTATATTTTTGATAATGATTTTGAAATAGTAGATACCATCTTTGATATTAATACCGAGAATATTGTACTTATAGATGAATGTTTTTTAAAAACGCCTGATACAGTGTATTTTCAAGAGTTAGCGATACAATATGCTGATCCTGATACCTTTGAGGTATTAGAGTATGGCTTTTCGCGTGATAAAAAAGCTGTTTTTTGTAATCAAGAAAAACTCCCTGAACTTAATCCTCTTGACGTTACGATTTTAAATCATAATTTTATTCACGACAACAACACACTTTATTACCAGTCAACCCGTCTTGATATTGAAGTAAGTAATATGAAGATACTTAATGATGACATTGTGAAAGATAACCGCCATGTTTATTATAAAACACATTATTTAACTGGTGCAGAGGCATCTTCGTATCAACTGAGTACTCGGTTTTTTCAACGAGACAATCAAGGTATTTATCATAATCAGCACCGTTTACCTTTAAATGCTGATGAAACCGTATTTCTTGATGAAGTCTACGTGGTTGATAATCTGCGAGTGTTTTTTATTGATAGTGAAATCATGGATGCGGATGTCTCCTCATTTAAAGTGATAGGTAATAACGTGTCCGTTGATAAAAATAATGTCTACTTTCGCGAAAAAAGAGTGGAACACGCTGATCCCGCTAGCTTTAAAATTATGGGCTACGCGCAGTTTGTTGATGATAATCATCAGTTCACTATTCGTAATGGTCATATCGTTTGTTTATAAAATTGAATTAACGCGTTGAAGAGTCTATAAAGTGGTATGTTGCTCCTTGTTAGTCGCTACATCAATTTACACAAAATTGACTTTGGGCAACATGGCTAAAAGTTGTTGTGAATGGTATAAACCTAAACAGATAAATAACATGATGTTCATTAACTGAATCATCAAAATAAAGGACTTAAATGAAATTTTTATATTATACCGGCTTATTTTTATCGCTCATGTTTAGCGCAAATAGTTTTGCGCTTGAGCAACAATATCAACAGTCTATTGTAGATCTTATAAAAGCATTTAAAAACCACGATAAAGCGGCTATTTCCTCACATATTCGTTATCCGCTTTCGCGCACATATCCAGTGCCTGATATTAATAATGAAGCTGAGTTAGTTGAGCGTTTTGATGACGTGTTTGATGAGACGCTTATTAAACAGATTGTTGATTCAAATATCGATACTGACTGGGATAAAGTAGGTTGGCGTGGCATTATGCTAAATAGCGGTGTCGTTTGGGTAGATACGGATGGGAAAATCATCGGTATCAATTACCAAACAGCTAAAGAACAATTGCTGGCTAAAAATTTAATAGCAGCTGATAAGCAAGCGCTTCACCCAAGTATTAATGCTTTTGTAGAGCCTATTTTAGATTGGCAAACAGCTAAATACCGTATTCGCATTGATGACTTAGGTGATGGAAACTTCCGCTATGCGTCGTGGAGCAATGATAAAAAAACCAGCGATAAGCCAGATATAGTCTTACTAAAAGGTGAGATCGAATTTGAGGGCAGTGGCGGTAATCATAGTTACACATTTAAAAACGGCCGTTACAGCTACGTATTACAAGTTACAGTGATTGGCTGTGATACCTCACCACCAGGTTGGCTTGAAGTATATAAAGATGGTAAGCGTATTTTATCTCAGGATATTATCAACACTGGAAGTTAAAAGTTAATTATCTTAGATGCAAAAAGGGGAGGGTTCTCCCCTTAAATATAGGGCGCTATTTTATTAAATACGCGCTTTAACAAACGCGGCAATTGCGTCGTCTTGGCAATGTGCGAAAAAGCACTCCTGAAAACGTGGTCCGCCAATCGCTTGTTTAATCAGCTCAGGAGCAATGGCTTCAAGTGCGCTTAAGTAATCTTTAGCAACATCCGCTTTTAGTTGATTTAAAATACCTGCATTTGTTACTTGTGATTCTTTACGTTCTGCTGGATACCCTTGGCCTTTTTCGCCGGTAAATGCTTTTTCAAATATATATTTAATATTTAACTCAGCGCCCCAGCCAAAGCCTTTTGCATAGGGTAAAGCGAGTGCATTACCATTGTTTATTTGTGCAAATAGGTACGCATCTGATGGATCAATACAATAACCACAGCTCACACCAGGAAACGCATTGCTCGCCATGAGTGCGCCTTGACCTGTGCCACAACCGGTCACTACAAAATCTACCGCTTTAGAGTTGAGCAGTAAGCTTGCGATAATTCCTAGGTGAATATAGGTTAGTCGATGATCGTTATCGCCATCCATACCCACATTAAATACTTGGTGATTTTGTGCATTAGCAACAGTGTTAAGCTGTTCAAGTACTATTGGGTTTTTTGCCGCTTGACTGAATTCGTTCATTAATGCGATTTTCATTTGACTCTACCAATTTTGTTAACGTTGAGTTGATTCTACATATCAATGCTACCGGTGGCAAATGTTGTTATCTATTAAATATTAGTATTTGTGTAAGTTGCTAGAGGTTAGGAAGTACCATAGGAGCTTTGAGTTTAACTTCAGTATGAAAGCAGCTATTTGAGTTTAAAAATAAAAAACCGCCTGCTCAGGCGGTTTTGTAGTTACCTAGCGTTTTTGATTAATGGCCTTTTTCAAACTCATCAACTTCACGCTCAGCTTCTTCTTTCGATTTACCGTATGCTTGTTGAATTTTACCAACCAGCTCTTTACGGCTACCTTCAATTTTATCTAAATCACCGTCAGTAAGATCGCCCCATTTACGTTGCGCTTTACCTTTAAGTTCTTTCCAATTACCTTCGATACGATCACTGTTCATAATTCGCTCCTTATAATGTCGGTTTGTGAATTTACTTTCAGTTATAAAGTAGCAAGGCTTGTACCAAAATTAAATTATAACTTTATTATTAATAATCAATTGGTTAATGTTTTTATTATTTAGAGATGAGTTTTTAATAGATTATAAGCTAAAAAATCTACGCAACGGTCTGTAATTATTGCAAACACTCAATAATCACCGATTTTATGAATCTGATTTACTGCAGTTTTTTGTTACAATATCGGCAATGCAATTTAGGATAAATAGCTGTGCTGCCGGTTCAAGAAATATATCATCAACTCGTTACTACATTACAAAGTGATCCGATTACCTTACTACAAGCGCCGCCGGGTGCGGGTAAGTCAACATGGTTACCATTGCAGTTGATGCGCGACGGGCACTTTAAGCACATTGTCATGCTTGAGCCGCGTCGCTTAGCTGCACGTAATATTGCCAACTATTTAGCACAGTGCCAAAACGAAACCGTAGGGCAAAGCGTTGGTTTACGTATCAGGCAGGAAACCAAAGTCAGTGTTAATACCCGCCTTGAAATTGTTACCGAGGGCATGCTCACGCGTATGCTACAAAACGACCCAGAGCTCAGTGGCGTTGACCTACTGATATTTGATGAATTTCATGAGCGCTCTATTGCGGCCGATACCGCATTAGCGTTTGCATTAGAATCTCAAGCTGCACTGCGTGATGATTTAACGATTTTATTGATGTCGGCAACCCTTGATAGCGAACGCTATCAGCAGTTTTTTGATTGTTCAATTATTAGTTCCCACGGGCGTAGCTTTCCCATCGATGAAATTTACATACCCATTAAAGATGAAAGCCGCTGGCTTGACGCTATGGCCAGTATTATCAAACAAGCTTTAGTTGAACAAACAGGCAGTGCGTTAGTTTTTTTGCCCGGTCAATATGAGATCAACCGCGTACAACAAGCGCTGTCAGATTTGCCTGCAAATTGCCATGTAGTTACTCTGTTTGGTGAACAAGATAAAGCATCTCAACAAGCTGCAATTGCCCCTGCGGCAAAAGGTACTCGTAAAGTGGTGCTGACCACCAATGTTGCCGAAACTAGCTTAACCATTGAAGGTATTCGTATTGTGGTTGATAGTGGCAAGCGCCGCGCTGCTAGTTTTAATTTAAAAACTGGCGTTACTGAACTCACCACACAAAGTATTTCTCGCTCATCGGCAATTCAACGAGCTGGGCGGGCTGGGCGTATTGAGCCCGGTGTAGTTTATAGGCTTGGTTCAAAACAAACCTTTGAGCGGCGTAATAGCCATGATGCGCCAGAAATTTTAAGTGCTGATATTAGCCAATTATTATTGGAGGCAAAATGCTGGGGCGCGGAGTTAACTGATCTAAGCTTGTTAGATAGTCCAACAGCACAACAAATACAGCAAGCAACAAAATTACTGCAAATGTTAGAGGCGCTCGATAATAACAATAAATTGACCCCCCTCGGTACACGTATGCTAAGTTTTGGCGCGGATATTCGCCTAGCGCACATGCTAATTAAAGCGCAGCAACTCGAACCTCAGATGCCAGGTATTTATACATTAGCGGCGTATTTAATTGCGTTATTAGAGAGTCGGATTAGCCATGCCGCAGATTTAAGTTTAGCATTACACAGCCAACATGCTCGGCCACATCCGGTATTTAAACAGCAACTGAGATTTTGGTTAAAGCGATTAAAGCTAACTGAAGTACGCGAACTACAAACCACTTATTTGGCTTTGCTGGTGGCGTTTGCTTTTCCAGATCGATTAGCTAAAAAGCGTGGCAATGGTTACTTGCTTACCAATGGCGCAGGTGCTGAGCTAAACAACGAGCATTGGCATAACGAGGACTACCTTGCAATTGCTTCAATGGGAGGCCAAAAAGGCAGTCGTATTTTTGCAGCTGTTGCGTTTACTCCTGCAGAGATTGAGGATGAGCTGACACATTTATTTACTGCACAAACGCGCTGTGAATTTGACGAAAAAACAGGGCGCTTTATTCATCAAGATGAAGTCAAACTAGGGGCAATTACAGTTACTAGCCAACCGAGTAAACATCCGCTTGATAAAAGTGAGCGGGCGAAAGCGTGGTTAACTTTATTTCAAAAACAAGGCTTTGAATTATTTAATGAGCAAAGCGACAGTGAGCAGTTACTTATTCGTATGTGTTTAGCCAGTAATTTAATGCCGGAGCAATTTCCTGTCATCACTAAACAAAGCTTAATCGATGACGTACAGCTTTGGTTAGGTGCTTTTCTGGAAGATATAAAAACCCTCGAACAGTTGAAAAAGTTTAACTACTTTAATGCCTTGCAAAGTTGTTTTAATTGGCAACAACAAAATGCGTTAAATGATTTATTCCCGCTGAGAGTGTCAGTTCCAAGTGGCTCAAATATTCGTATTGAATATCAACTCGACGGCCCCGCAAAACTCAGTGTTCGTATGCAAGAAGTGTACGGCATGATCAGTACGCCAATATTAGCGCAAGGCAAGTTACCCTTATTAATGGAACTACTCTCACCAGCAAGACGGCCTTTACAACTAACACAAGATCTTGCTGGCTTTTGGCAAACCAGCTATCGGGAGGTGCAAAAAGAAATGAAAGGTCGTTATCCAAAACACTTTTGGCCTGATAACCCCGCCACCAGTGTGGCTACGAGTAAAGTTAAAAGTAAGATGTGAAGGAGCTAGCGAGGACAAAGTTAGCAAGAGTAAAATTGACCATTAAGCAGTGTTTTATAGTTTAAAAAAGGTAAGTTAAATACTTATTGACTGCATAAACAAGGAGTTATTTAATGCCACACTTTATTATAGATTGCTCGCAGAGTATCTTGACTCATCATGATGAAGATACCATTAATGAACAAATTCATCACACTGCAAACACATCGGATTTGTTCGCTGAGCATGAAATTAAAGTCAGAGTAAACCCGTATAATCGTTATTTAGTGGGTAATAAACAGTACGAATTTATTCATGTTTTTGGATATATAATGGAGGGGCGAACGACTGAGCAAAAAGCTGAATTATCAAAAGCGATAGTGACTAAACTTACTCAGATGTTCCCACATATCGACAATATTGCAATGAATGTCAGTGACTTTGAAAAGGCAACATATTGTAATAAAAGCCAGCTTTAAGCAGAACATAGTGAGCGATGCTTCGACAGTGCAGATTGTTTTTTGAAAATCATTTATGGCAAAGTTGAACAGTGATTTTGTGCTTGAGGCAAAATAACTTGATAGAAAAAAGGACTCACCATGAAAAATATAATTGTTGTTTTATGTTTATTTATAAGCACATTAACGTGGGCTCAGACGCTAAGGGTTGTTGATGTATCAACAGAAATCGCCCCTGCGACTAGCTGGTTAGAAGTTGTTGATAGTGGTAAATATGCAAACAGTTGGCAGCAGGCTGGGGCGTTTTTTCAAAAAAATGTACCGCAAGCGCTTTGGGTATCTAAGTTAGAGCAAGTTCGTACGCCGCTAGGTGCTGTTACATCTCGCGAAGGTATCAGTCGTCAAGTGTTAACCTCAATACCGCAACTGCCCGACGGTGATTATGTGATTTTAGAGTTTCAAACTGATTTTGAAAATAAAGCACAGTCGATTGAAACCGTGACATTAAAAAAATCTGCTGAGCAATGGCAAGTGATTGGTTATTTTATCCAGTGAATTAACCTATTATTACTACAGCTGTATTTTTTAACGAAATAAAAAATATAAAATAATTATTAAAAATTGGAGTTTACAAAAATAAAATAATGATAATGACATTTATTGTTGCTGATGTTGCATTAATTTACTTTAGTTGTGGATTGTTGTGCTCTACTAGTGAGTAAGTTATCCAAATGAAATCATGGTATAAAATGGTTGCTATAGTGGGTTGGGAAGTAATATCTAATCATAAGTGGGATTGAAATATTTATAATTATAGTATTTGTTTTTTATTTTATTATACATTTTTACTGATTAATTTTTTATCTTTAATATGTTTCCATTTGGGGTTGATATTTTATTTTTTTTGTTCATAATTAACGCGCTTAATCGCGTTGAAATGGAATTTAAAAGATAATTATTAAGGAATGACATGAAAAAGATATTATTAACAATTGCAATGGCGTTTGTTTTGGCCGCATGTAATAGCACCTCACAAGGCCGTGATTTTGATATGGAAGTTGTAAAAGGCTTCAAAAAAGGCGAAACAACTCAAGAGCAAGTCAAAGAAGCGATTGGCGACCCTATGGGCGTTAATGATATAGGTAATGACGAAGTTGTATGGACATACAGCTACAGCGAAGGTCAAGGCGGTGGTGTAGGCTTTATTCCATACGCAGGCCATGTCGGTGGTTCTCAAAATGAGACAAAGAATGTAACAATCCGTTTTAATGCTAAAGGCATTGTATCAGGTTTATCATTCAATGAATCAGCTGGTAGTTCTTCACACCTATAACTCGTTACTATCTATTTCAACGCATTTCTATTACGGCTGCTTAGCAGTCGTAATACCCCTATTATTTATCCTCTCCCTAAATCAATCACTTTTTTATATTAAATGGTCATTAAGTTTTATATTTATTTTAAAGTAAATTATAGGCTGGTTGTTAGTCTAATGACTTTTTATTTAAATAAGTTATTGAGTGTGTTAATTTTATTATGCATTGAAAGTGCCGGTGAACATTAAAATAATTTAATTAAAAAGGTATGGGTCTTAAGTTGTAGAAGATTCGCTACATGCTTACTGAGATTGTCCAGAACAAGCCAGCCTTTTAGATGATATTTTATAAGAGTATTTTATAAAACCATCCGGCGAAGCGTGATTTATTATAAAAAGACTATACATTTTAGTTTGTTGCTGTTTTGATAGAGTGATAATTAAACACAATGCAAGAGAGCATAATGAAATACGTTACTTTTTTATTGTTAGCTGTTATCGCAACTTTTAACTTACATGCAAAAGACGAAAATAACGAACTAGAAGGACTCGCCCAGCAATATTTTTCCACCATGACGGCAACTCAGGCGCCTAAAGCTAGCAGTAAAGAACTCGAAGCTTTTTTAGCGTTACTTACTGATGATGTTGCTAATCAACACCTACCTTATCAAAGCGATGATTCTCGTTCACCTGACGGTAAGGCCATGATGCGCAAAGGTATGACTTTTTATCTAGGTGCCCACACTGAATATGAAGCAAAGTTACTTGATACTTTCATATTTAATCATACCGCTATTGCGATTCGTTACACGCAACATGCGAAAGGTGTGCACCCGCAAAACAAGCAACTGATTGAATACACCCAAACGTTGATGGATGTTCTAGAAATTGAAAACGGTAAGATTGCGGTGATCCGTAAATACCATGAGTAATTTTTAAATAGCGGTGTGAAGGTTATTTTTAGTTTTTGCTTAAATCAATATCTTAGCGTATTTTTAGAGATTACCTCTGTTAGCTTTAATAGGAATTAAAATGAATAAAGTAATTGGTATTGTGCTGATCTGTATTGGAGCTGCACTGGCTTTTTGGGGTTATGACGTTTATGACTCTGCAAGTGCGCAAATTACGCGAACTTTTAGTGGTGATACACCCATCGAGGCATGGGCTGGAATGGTCGGTGGTGTTGTCTGTATTGTATTAGGTGCACTAAAAGTTAAAAATTAACTTTTAGTAAGCCGTAGGCTGATAAACTTTTATTGATTAGAAAACTGCGATTTTAACCATTTTTTTAATATCAATATAGTGGCTTGTTCACGCTTGCTATGGCTGGTAGCAAAATAAAACTGTTGATGTGGGTTTAATACCGGCTCACCTATTTGCACCAGCATACCCTGTTGAATATCATCTTTTACAAATTGTTTATGGGTGACCAAAACACCTAATTGGCGCATTGCCGCTTGCGTTGCTTGTACTGAAATATTAAAAGTGAGATTTTTATGTTGTTTCGGTATTGCTAATTGATGGGCGTTACACCATACGTGCCAATCGTTATCGCGGCGTGGGTTTATGGCAAAAATAGCCGGGAAACGAGTAAGTAGCTCTTTGCCAGTTTGGCAATCTGTGGGCAAGGTTTTTATTAATTCAGGACTACATACTAAAATAAGCTCATCATCAGCCAGTTTTTCGCAGTGATATTGCGCCCAATCTTGTTGTTTACCATGCACCAAAGCGACATCCACGCCATGTTGCTCTAAGTTAAACTCTCCGACTAAATTAGATAAACGCACATCTAACTCTGGCGCGTAAGCTTGTAGTTCCGCTACTCGTGGGATCCACCAATGCAATGCCATCGAGTTCACCATATTTAAAGTTAAGTGCGCGCAGAGCTGACTCGCAGAGATCTCAAAACTTGCAGCTATAATCTCATTTAGAGCTGGCTGTACTCGCAGGTAATAGCGTTTACCCGTGCTATTTAGCTCAACGCGTCGGCCGATACGAGTAAATAATTGAGTGTTTAGTTGCGATTCAAGAGACTTAATTGCTTGGCTTATTGCAGAATGACTAATATTTAATTGCTCAGCAGCGAGGATCATACTTCCAGTTTCTGCGACTGCAATAAAACTATGAAGCGATTTTAAAGGAATAGAGTTAGCCATAGTTTCTCTTTGTTAAGTTTTACTTACAGGTTTGTGCATAATTACTCGCTTTTTCATTCTACCTATTTACGCTAATTTAGCGCCTCAGATTAATGTTAAGCTTATCATTCTCAATGTGAAATGTGTTTCTCGTTGAGAAAGGAGTTGTTATGGCTGCTTTATTACGACCCAGTATGTTTATGCTGTTATCCACATTTACTTTAGCGTTGAATAGTTTATTTTCAAAGCTTTTAACTGAGTATTTTAGTGATGCAATATTAGTGATGTTGCGTTTATTACTTCCTGCGTTAGTTATGTTGTTTATTGCTGCATGCAGCCGCTGGGTGATGCCAAATCAAGCAGCTTGGGGGGCATTTATCTTACGTGCCATTTTTATTGCCAGTTGCCAAGGTTGTTTTATGTTGGCCTTAAGTCGCTTAACGTTAATTGAGGCCGTGGTATTATTTAGTACTGGGCCGTTATTTATTCCGCTACTTGAGCGCTATTTTTATAAAACCAAAATCAGTCGAATGGTTTTACCTACCTTAATATTAATGGGCATTGGCGTGGTGATGCAAAACTTAACCGTACAAGGGATAACGTGGCGCTGGGAATTATTAATAGGTTTAGCGGCTGGTTTTTTTAATGGTTGCTCGCAAGTTGCTTTATTTAGAGCCAGTAAAATAAATTTACCTATCTTGGTAATAAACGGGTGCTGTTTTGCAATTGCAGCATTGTTTGTTTTACCTGTGATGGTTATTTTTACCAGCCAAGTTGAGTATCAACAAAGTATAATAATGATAGTCAATTTCGAGCAGGGGATCTTATTGTTATTATTGTTTTTAGGACTTTCAACTGCTGCAACTCAGTTTTTTCGTTCCAAAGCATATAGATTAGTTGATTCAAACTCACAGCTGGCGCCTTTAATTTATACTAACTTAATCTTTGCGGTGTTATTCCAGTTTTTATTTTTTAGTACCGTAATGAGTTTGATGCAAATTCTGGGTACGAGCTTAATTGCATTTGCGACGCTATTAAATACATTTGGCTCATATTATTATCAATGGTTTAAAGCACAACAGCAGATAGTATAAAGGAAGGTAAGAAAGGTGTTCCCCAAGTATGCGGCACTCGGTGTCAGTCCTGAAACCATAAGGTCTCAGGGCGGGAATCTGCGGTTTGCCGTAGGCTTCTCGGTACATGCCGAGCTTGCACAATAGCAGACGAACAGAAACCCTAACATAAAATTTATCGGCTCAGGGACTTAACCAAGCTCCAACACCCTAGGGAACAAATTCAGTATATAAGACATAAGCCAATCCTTACACCCCAAATTCAAAATAATTATACTGTTCGGGTAATTTTCCAGCACTGGTAACTGGCTATTTACTTTTCGGATTGCTTTTTGACCTCAATCATACTTTTCATTGGAGTTGCTATTTATCGAGTGGTAGCATTGACTTAATTAGCCAAGCGAAGATCTCAGCATGAACGAATTACCAGATTACCAACAAGCCCAATTACTATTGGAAAAAAACGAAATATTTGTCACTCCTTCAGAAGCACACGGCGTGATCAGTGGATTATTAGCCTGCGGCTTGAGTATTGAAGCCAAAGAATACTTAGGCTTATTAAGCGATGTGTTTAATGATGGCCAAGCATTTAGCCATGATCTGAAAGAATTTTTTGCCATTATTTATAAGCAAGTTGTAGAAAGTTTTAACAACGAAGAGTTTCAATTTGATTTATTTTTACCAAGTGATGACGAAACCTTAGTAGATCAAGCGAATGGTTTAGTGTCATGGGTCGCTGGATTTATGCTTGGTTTTGGCTTAAAACAAAAAGACTATGGCAAGTTATCAGCTGATGTAAAAGAAGTGATCAGTGATTTTAGTGAAATTACGCGTTTAGATACCATGTTTGATGAAACCGAAGAAGACAGCCAAGCATTGCACGAAGTAATTGAATATGTGCGAGTTTCTGCGCTGTTGTGTTTTGCTGAACTTGGTCAAGAGCAAGCGCCAAAAAGCACTAAAAAAACACTTCACTAAGTTAAAATTAACAGTATAAACAGGGTTTATAATGCCAACAGTTAAAATAGAAAAAGCAGAGTTTAAAGCACGCAGAGATCGTTTACTTGCCATGATGGAACCAAACAGTGTGGCTATCATTCCAGCGGCAAGTGAAGTAACCCGCAGCCGTGATACTGAATATGCGTTTCGCCAAGATAGCGACTTCTTCTACCTAACTGGCTTTAATGAACCCGATGCAGTGTTAGTGCTTTGCCCAAGCAGCGATACACCGAGTACGCTGTTTTGTTTGAACAAAGATAAGCTGGCGGAAATTTGGCATGGTCGTCGTATTGGTTTTGAAAAAGCTAAAAAAGATTATTTATTCGACCAAACATGTGCACTGAGTGAACTAACTGAACAATTATTGAATTTGGTGAACGGCCAGCAGATTTTATTTTATGCACAAGGTACTTATCCACAGTTTGACGATAAAGTGTGGGCGTTATTAAAGACGCTGCGTGGCGCGCCTAAAAAAGGTTATAAAGCGCCACATACGATTAAAGATATTCGTGGTTTAGTGCACGAAATGCGTTTATTTAAATCACCTGCTGAGGTGAATATTATGCGCCAAGCGTGTGAAATAAGTGCCCAAGGACATATTCGTGCTATGCAGTTTGCAAAGCCAGGCGCTACCGAATATCAGCTAGAAGCCGAGCTTCATCATCATTACGCTATGCATGGTGCGCGTCATCCCGCCTATGGCACCATTGTCGGCGGTGGCGATAACGCCAATATATTGCATTACACTGCTAACAGTGATGTGCTGACCGACGGTGATTTAGTGCTGATTGATTCTGGCGCTGAACTGCAAGGTTACGCGGCAGATATTACGCGTACTTTCCCTATTAATGGGCAATTTAGCCAGCCTCAAGCTGAGCTTTATAACATTGTTCTAGCGGCGCAAGCAGCAGCGTTTACTGAAGTAAAGCCCGGTGGTAGCTTATCAAAGGCTAATAAATTAGCGATGACAGTGCTCACCCAAGGCTTAGTTGACTTAGGTATTTTGCAAGGTGAGTTACAAGAGTTACTTGATAACCAAGCATGTAAAGCATTTTATATGCATGGCCTTGGTCATTGGCTTGGCCTTGATGTGCATGATGTAGGCGACTATAAAAAAGACGAAAAAGAACGCCCATTTGAAGCTGGTATGGTACTCACTATTGAACCTGGCTTGTATGTTAGCCTAGATGCACAAGCACCCGAGCAATATAAGGGCATTGGTATTCGTATTGAAGATAACCTGTTAGTGACCGAGCAAGGTCACGAAAATCTTACTTTGAGTGTGCCAAAAAGTATCAGCGAGATTGAAGCGTTAATGCAAAAGCAAGCAATTAACCGCTAGGAGCATAACGTGGCAGAGCAGTTTGATGTTGTTATTATCGGTGGTGGCTTAGCGGGTGCCAGTTGTGCGCTGAGTCTTGCGAAACATGCGCCGCAATTAACGATTGCGGTGGTTGAAGCAAATCAACCAAGCACTGAACACCATCCTAGTTTTGACGACCGAAGTATCGCCTTAGCACAACAATCGGTGCAATTTTTACAGACCATTAATGCCTTTGATATTGATGCCTCATTTGCTGCGGCAATTAAAAAAGTGACCGTGTCGGATCGCGGTCACTTTGGTAAAACGCAGATCGATTGTGCGCAATTTTCGCAGTCAGCTCTAGGTTATGTTGTTGAGGTAAATCCGTTTGGTCGTGCTTTACATCAACAACTTGCAGCTACCCAAGTGGTCATGTATTGCCCTGACAGTGTTGCAGATATTACCTATCAGCATGATTTTGCAAGTATTACTTTGCAGTCTGGTGCTCAACTTAATGGCCAATTAGTGGTGATTGCCGACGGTGCGCAATCGGCTACTCGCCAGCTGGCAAAGATCAATTTTACTCCTGAGCCTTATTCACAAGGGGCGATCATTGCCAATATTGAAGTGGCAGGTGGTCATCATAACCATGCTTTTGAGCGCTTTACTGAGCATGGACCAATGGCATTACTCCCGATGAGTAATAACCGTTACTCGTTAGTATGGTGTATGGATAAAGCCGATATTGACGCGCATATGCAGCTTGACGACAGCGCTTTTGTAAGTGCTTTGCAAACTGCATTTGGTTATCGTGGCGGGCAATTTACTAAAGTCGGCATGCGTGCAAACTATCCACTGGTGTATGGCCGTGCTGAGTCATTAAGTGCTCACCGTACGGTACTAATTGGCAATGCAGGGCATGCGATTCATCCTATTGCAGGGCAGGGCTTTAATTTAGGCCTGCGCGATGTGCAACTTCTATGTGAATTAGTAAAGAGCGAATTGGCAATTGGCAGTTACCTATTTACCCGTGAATATGCCAAACAACGTAACCAAGATATAACCACTGTAATGACGTTAACAGATTCTTTAGTGCGGTTATTTTCAAACTCATCACGAATACTCGCATTTGGTCGCAGCTGTGGTCTATTCGCCATGGATTTGTGTTCTTCTTTAAAAACACCTTTAGCTAAGCAATTAATGGGTCAGGTTAAACAAGGTAAACGACTATGAAACAGACACAAGTATGTGTTGTGGGGGGCGGCTGTGTTGGCTTAACCCTCGCGCTGGGGCTTGTTAAAGCCAATATCAGTGTAGTAGTAATTGATGCGGCAGCAAAACAAGTATTGCCGGGCGATGAATACGGTTTACGCGTAAGTGCACTGAGCCTTGCCAGCCAACACTTGTTTGAATCTTTGCAAGTGTGGCCTGAGATCCTTGCTCAAAGAGCACGCGCCTATACCCATATGGATGTGCGCGACCAAGATAGCTTTGGCAAAATTGCTTTTAACAGCGATGAACTGGACCTTCCTCATTTAGGTCATATTGTTGAAAACGACATCATTCGTTATGCACTGATCAATGAATTAGAACAACACAGCCAAGCAACGCTTATGTTTGATACACGCTATCAACAAATACACCAAAGTGACAATGACGTCTTTATAACCTTAGACTCTGGTGAGCCAGTTATAGCCAAGTTATTAGTGGCAGCCGATGGCGCAAATTCAGCGATTCGGAAACAGTTTAATTTGCCCATTACGTTTAAAGATTATGATCATAACGCCATCGTTGCGACGGTAAAAACCACTGAGCCACATAATAATACTGCGCGCCAAATATTTTTACCTACTGGACCACTGGCGTTTTTACCGCTGCCAGATGCCAATACGCACTCAATTGTATGGTCAACCAGTCCTGCGCATTGCCAAACGTTACTAGCCATGGATGATAGTGATTTTAATAAAGCAGTTATGGCAGCCCTTGATGGCCAATGCGGTTTATGTGAGGTACAAAGTGCGCGCACAGCGTTCCCGTTGAAAATGCGTTACGCGCAGCAATGGGTGACAGGTAAAGTGGTATTAATGGGCGATGCCGCACATACCATTCATCCGTTAGCAGGACTTGGTATGAACTTAGGCCTTAAAGATGCCGCTTACCTTATTGAGCTGTTAACTGCTGACAATAAAGAGTTTGCCAGTAATCGTCTATTGCGTGATTACGAGCGTACCCGCAAGCTTGATGCACAAAAGCATATTGCCATGATGCAAGGCTTAAAAGAATTATTTGCAGGCGCTAACCCACTTAAAAAACTGGTACGTGGTGTGGGTTTAAGCTTGGTTGATAACTTAGGCCCAATTAAGCACCTGTTTGCCAAGCAAGCGATAGGGAAGTAGCAGAGTTAGTGAGATAGATGTTAGCTAGCTAAGTGATGAGTAGTGTGATTTTATACCGCGCTTTTTTATGCCTTAAATTTGATAAAATAATCCAGATAAGCTCGGTGTCTACCTGTTAGCTGGGTTTTAGCCCAAAGGTGCTGAGGTTTGCGATTTTATATCAGTTCAATTTACGCACTACTTTCGTGATAAATCACGATCTACAAAAAAGCAGTACTTTGACTTAACAAGCACTGCTTTTATAATTTTTAGCCTTTACCTTTAGCGTTTACTTAAAACGCGTAGCTGTAACCCATTTGGATTGTGCGTGGTTTACCTGGTTGAATACCACCGTTTGCGCGGTTAGCGATGTAAGTGTTATCAAATAGGTTATCAACCGTTAGATATACTTTTTGCTTGTCATCAATTAAATATTTAGCGGCTAAATCCCACACTACGCGGCTGTCGATTGCATTCAGGCCGTCAGCACTTAAATCAGCATGTGCGTCAGATACATAACGCACTTGCGTATCAAATGCAAAGCTTGAAAGCACGGCACCAAATGAAAGAGCGATTTGATTCTCTGGAACGTAAGGCATTGCATCGCCTTTATTTACTTGCCCCCAGATATCTGATGCAAAATCATTTTTAAACTGTGAATCCGTATAAGTGTAAGTTAAGCGTACAGGGAATGTTGCGCTATTAGTTTCGAAAATACGACCTGCAGAGAACTCAAAGCCCGATACTTCTACTTCGCCGTAGTTGTATTGGTCGCCAATATTCTCATCACTACAGCCTACAGATGCAGTACAATTTCCATGCATATTGCTGTAATCAGAGAAGAATGCAATGATTTCACCATTAAAACCAGCAACGTTATAACGGCCACCAAACTCAATGTTTACGCTTTCCTCTTCTTCTTGGTCAGCATTACCTGGTGCAGCAGGAGCGTAACCTTGCTGAATACCTGCAAGTAGCGTTAGGCTGTCGCTTACGGTGTAAGTTGCACCCAGTGATGGCACTAAGATTTGTGTATCGTTTGAAACGTCTTTAGTTAAGCCATTTTCACGTTTAGGATCAGACTTTGACCACTCTACGCGGGTAATTGTGATGTCTTCATAACGAAGGCCTGCATTAAGCACTAATGCATCGATTGACCACTGGTCTTGAATGAATAACGTTGTTGCTTTTGCACTATCTACACGATTGCTGTCAGAACCCGGAACGCCCTGAGACGTTAAGGTCATACTTAAATCTTGATTAAGTGTGTATTTGTCTTCCCACTGAAAACGATCCATTTCGTCTTCGTGGTAGCGTACGCCAACAGTCACATAGTGACCGCCCGCAGGAATGTGCAACTCTGATTGCACACCTTTGGCTTGGTAGTCGCGGTTATTTGCTTTAATACCAATGCCTTCAATACCTTCAGCTGTTGGTGCCGCTTCAAATTCACTGTACTGTGCTAAATAGCTTTCACTTACTTTGCTCGCTTTGTACCAATTACGATGAAAATCATTGAGGTAAGCTGTCGCTAATAACTCATAACCATCACCAAAACGATAAGCATAATTTAATTGGTATGCATTATGTTGCGTGTTCATTTGGTCTTTTTGTGATGCGGCATAACGACGGTTTGGTGACGCTTTATAATCTTCTTCTGTTAAACCCATGTAAGTTTCATCAGATTGTTCATCAGAGTACTTAATTTTCATCTCTAGGTTATGCGCGTTGTTTTCACCAAACTTATAACCAAATTTAAGTAGAACGTCGTTCTTTTCAAAGCCTGTGTTGTCGCTACCTACAGGTAATTCTTTAAAGCCATCTGCGCCATAGCTGAAAACTTCAATAAGGCCGGCTGCGTTGTTTTTTTCTTTACCGAAGTAAGCATGGCCCTTATAAAAACCATCGCTACCCAGTTCGGCGTTTACTAAACCCGTTGAACCTTCGGTCGGTAAGCTGCGCGAAAGTAAGTTTAAAACACCACCGGTTGTACGCGGACCATACTTAACAGAGGCTGCGCCTTTTAATACTTCAATCGACTCCATACGGCCCATAGTAGGGAAGTAGTAAGCCGATGGCGCTGAGTAAGGTGCGGGTGCTACGAGTACACCATCTTCCATTACTGATATTTTATCGTTACGGCCAGTACCTGTACCACGCATACCAATGTTAGGGCGCAGGCCATAACCATCTTCTTCTTGCACATAAACACCTGGTACAGATGCTAAAACACGAGAAATATCGGTAAATTCGAATTTTTGTAATTGTTCGTCTGAAATAAATGTAGCAGAACCCGGAATATCGTTAATTGCGGCTTGCGAGCCAATAACGGTAATTTGCTCAAAGTTCTTTTCTTTATTTGTTGCATCATTTGCAACGGCATTAGCGCTTAATGATAAAGCAATAGCCATCGAAAGTGTTGAAACAATAAGCTTAGGAGGCATTATAGATCCTGTATGTGTCTAATTTTAACTGGCGCAATTTAAACATGTAAAATAATACGAATCAATCCTATTTGTAACAATTTCGATCGTTAAGTAAGTTTTTGAATATAAATATGAAAACATATTGTTGTTAATATTGTATTACTATATTCGTTGCGATAATCTAAATTATCAAAAGGCGGCTTTTTGTTAGCTATTAAGTCAAGCGTAATGCAATAAACTCGGCAAGTTTATCTACCGCATGCTCGGCTTGTTCTGCATGCTTTGTTAAGCTAATACCTATTTTACCTAGGCTCGGTAAAATAGCGGTGTTTAACTCATAATTAAGTTCATTAGGCACTGTGCTTCTAGCCAAAACGGTGATCCCTAATCCTTCTTTTAAAGCCGCAGTAAGGCCTGTTAAATCAGCGTTACTATAACTTATGCGGTACTTAATACCTGCAAGTTGCAATGCCTCGATGGCGCGGCGTCGATAAATACAACCTTCCGGTGCAGTCACAAGCGTAACAACGTCATTTTGTGCTATTGATAAATCACCAACCCAGACCAGTTGGTCTTGCATAAAAACAGGGAACTTTTCAGAGTTTAAATCTTCATTTAACGCCAGTACTAAATCAAACTGGTCTTCTCGTGAAACCGACAATAAATGCTTACTTAAACGCGATTTAACTTCTAACGACACTTCAGGGTAAAGTGCTACAAAGTCACCAATAATAGCGGGTAAGATCCGAGCTGCAAATTCGCTGGGTATTCCCAACCGCACCTTACCGGTCACATTCTCTTTAGTAAATAATTGCAAAATGGTGTCGTTTTGTAGCAGCATTTGCTTTGCCATCGGCAGCAGCAGTTCACCGTATTGATTGAGCACTTGGCGCTGACCTTGTTTTTTAAATAGCTTATGGCCGAGCATTTCTTCTAACCGCTTTATTTGTAAACTTACAGCGGGTTGCGATAAGCCAAGTAAATCACCTGCTTTAGCAAAACCGGCTACTTCAACCACAGTAACTAATGTGCGTAAGCTGTCTGTTGAGATATTTTTCATATTAAAAATTACAATTTATGGGGGTAGATTGATAAGTATTATTTATCAATTGATTAATAATTACAATTTGTTGTTGCTAGACTTGCACAATATACTTTTGCCATTAAAGATTGATAGGTGCCGATAATGACTTTTAGCCCGATAATGTTTGCTCGTCATAGCCAGATTGAAGTAGCTGATAGCAATATGCTGCAGGTCAATACAAACACCGTGGTGATCGATTTTAGCGGCACTGAAGCAATCCCGTTTTTAACCACTATATTAGGGTTAGATTTAAACAAACTAACCGCCAGTGGTTTAGGTGTGAAAGGCACCTTAGATGGCGACCTAAATAGCAATTATAGTTTTGCGTTATATTACTTTAGTGCAACAGCGTTTAGATTCGTGTTGCACACAGATGCAGCGGCTCAATTACAAGCACTGATCAGTGAACAGCAACTGCGCTACGATATTGAGTTTGTTACACGCACTGATTTAGCGACCTTAACTTTATCTGGTGAGCAGGCATTTGACGCGTTAGTCGAAGCATTTAAACTCACCCCTGGGCTGCGCTTGTCAGACGCCAACAGCTGCTACGGTGCGCAAAGTGGTGAGGTATTTATTACCGCTATTGATAAACAATCAATACAGTATTTTCAGCTGGTGGCCAAAGCGCCAGAGCTGACTAAATGGCAAACATATTTACAGCAACGCGGTTTTGATATGTCACTACCAGACGTTGCTTAAACATAAATTGATAAGCTGGCTAGCGTATTTTTTAGTTGCCAGCTTTTGTAATTTATTTGTTAGAACAAATCGCAATTTGGGTGTTAGGTGCATTACAACTTATGTATAATCGCCGCCCATGTTATTCCCCCTCATTAAATTGAGGCCACGCCCAATCTTGGGTTAATTATAAAGTGAAGGAATATTATGACTTCTAAAACAGTTTTACATGCAAAGCACCTAGAATCAAAAGCAAAAATGGTTGATTTTCATGGCTGGGAAATGCCAATCAACTATGGTTCGCAAATCGAAGAGCACAACGCAGTGCGCACCGATGCAGGCATGTTTGACGTTTCACACATGACTATTGTTGATGTCAAAGGCGAGCAAGCACAAGCATTCCTTCGTAAACTAGTCGCTAACGATGTTGCTAAATTAACCGTTCCTGGTAAAGCGCTTTACACTGGCATGCTGAATGAGCAAGGTGGCGTAATTGACGACCTTATCATTTACTTCTTCTCAAATACTGATTATCGCTTAGTGGTTAATTCTGCAACTCGTGAAAAAGATTTAGCGCACATGGCTAAAGTTTCAGCTGATTTTGCCGTTGCAGTAACAGAGCGCCCAGAGTTTGCCATGATTGCAGTACAAGGCCCTAATGCTAAAGCAAAAACTGCCACTATCTTAACGGCTGATCAACAAGCAGCTGTTGCAGATATGAAGCCGTTTTTTGGTGTGCAAACTGGTGATTTATTTATTGCTACAACAGGCTATACTGGCGAAGACGGTTACGAAATTGTTGTACCGAACGAGCAAGCTGCGGATCTTTGGCAACAACTGCTAGATGCTGGTGTTGCGCCTGCGGGCCTTGGTGCACGTGACACACTACGTTTAGAAGCGGGTATGAACCTTTACGGCCTAGATATGGACGAGAGCGTATCACCACTTGCTGCTAACATGGCGTGGACCATTGCATGGGAACCTGAAGATCGTGACTTTATCGGTCGTGACGTACTAGTACAGCAACGCGCTGACAAAAGCACTGATAAACTTGTTGGCCTAGTGCTGGAAGAAAAAGGCGTATTGCGTAGTGGTTCTAAAGTAATTGTTGATGGTGGCGAAGGGGTCATTACCTCTGGTACTTTCTCACCTACACTTGGTTTTAGTGTTGCCCTTGCACGTGTACCACGTTCAACTGGCGAAACTGCTCAAGTAGAAATGCGTAAAAAATTAGTTAACGTAAAAGTAGTTAAACCAAGCTTTGTACGTAACGGTAAGTCTGTACTTTAAAGTATCAATTAAAAGATTTGGTGTTATCACCCAATATAAACCAAAGGAAGAATAAAATGAGCAATATCCCTAGCGAGTTAAAGTATGCCTCTTCACACGAGTGGGTTCGCAACGAAGGTGACGGTACTTTCACTGTAGGTATCTCTGAGCACGCACAAGAACTACTTGGCGACATGGTATTTGTTGAATTACCAGAAGTTGGTGACGAAGTACTTGCAGGCGAAGATTGTGCAGTAGCAGAATCAGTAAAAGCGGCATCAGATATATACGCCCCAATCGGTGGCGAAATCGTTGCAATCAACGAAGACCTTGAAGATGCACCTGAAACAGTAAACAACGACGCTTACGGCGATGGTTGGTTATTCCGCATTAAAGCATCTGATGAGTCTGAGCTTGAAAACCTGCTTGACGCTGAAGGCTATGCGCATTCGATCGACGAAGACTAATAATTAGTTTATCGCCGTACTAAAAGCCCCATTATACCTAACATAATTGGGGCTTTTATGATTTTACCGCTTACCTTTCCATACATTGTAAGTCATTAAATCAAAAGCTTTTAAGTTATTGCTGGTTACCCATTAGTAATAACCATTTATTTTTTGGATCATAGGAATCTGGACAAATGTCAAACGCCAAATCTCTTGAACAATTAGAGCAAACGCAAGATTTTATTCGCCGTCATATTGGGCCAAGCCCAGCACAAGTAAGCGATATGCTAAGTGCTCTTGGAGTATCGAGTGTTGAAGAGCTGATCGGTCAAACTGTACCTGCAAGCATCCGCTTAGAGCAAGGCCTAACAGTGGGCGAAAGCCGCACTGAAGTTGAAACACTAAGCTACTTAAAATCAGTAGCAAGCAAAAATAAAGTGTTCAAATCTTACATCGGTCAAGGCTACCACCCAACTCACGTACCACACGTAATATTACGTAACGTACTTGAGAACCCAGGCTGGTACACAGCGTACACTCCATACCAACCAGAGATTGCTCAAGGGCGTTTAGAGTCATTACTTAATTTCCAAACTATGACCTTAGACCTTACCGGTCTTGATTTAGCAAGTGCATCATTACTTGATGAATCAACTGCGGCTGCCGAGGCCATGGGCCTTGCAAAGCGCGTATCTAAAGCTAAAAAAGCCAACATCTTCTTCATCGCTGATGACGTACATACCCAAACTATCGACGTAGTGACAACACGCGCCGAGCAGTTTGGTTTTGAAGTTGTGGTAGGTCCTGCTGCTGATGCTGTAAATCACGAAATTTTTGGTGCGTTATTCCAATACCCGTCAACATCAGGTGAAGTAGTCGATATCACAGATTTAATCGCTGGCGTACAAAGCAAAAAAGCGATTGCCTGTGTTGCTGCTGACATCATGAGCTTATTATTATTAAAAGCACCAGGTAAACTTGGCGCAGACGTAGTACTTGGTTCTGCCCAGCGTTTTGGTGTACCAATGGGTTACGGCGGTCCACACGCTGCATTTTTCGCAACACGTGATGCATACAAACGTTCATTACCAGGTCGTATCATTGGTGTGTCTAAAGACCGTTTAGGTAACGATGCACTACGTATGGCAATGCAAACCCGCGAGCAACACATTCGCCGCGACAAAGCCAACTCAAACATTTGTACAGCGCAAGTATTACTCGCTAACATGGCTGCGTTTTATGCGGTGTACCATGGCCCACAAGGCTTAAAAACTATTGCACAGCGTATTCATCGTTTTGCTGATATTTTAGCCGCAGGCCTTAAAGCTAAAGGTGTAAACCTTAAGCACAGCACCTGGTTTGATACCCTAACAGTTGTTAGCGATAACAAAGACGATGTAACAGCGCGTGCTGTAGCAAACGGCGTAAACTTTGCTACTAACCATGATGGCGAATACTCAATCTCAGTGTCTGAGACCACAACGCGCGCAGACGTAGCACAGTTGTTCGATATCATTCTTGGCGAAGACCACGGCTTAAGTGTTGATGCAATCGCAGCAGACATCGAAGCAAACGGTAGCGATTCAATCCCTGCAAACCTTGAACGCGATGATGAAATCTTAACGCACCCTAACTTCAATTCGTATCACAGCGAAACTGAAATGCTGCGTTATATCAAACGTCTTGAAAACAAAGATTTAGCACTTAATCACTCAATGATCTCGTTAGGTTCATGTACTATGAAACTAAACGCGACCGCTGAGATGATCCCAATTACTTGGCCTGAGTTTGCTAATCTTCACCCATTCTGCCCGCTAGACCAAGCAGAAGGTTACCAAATCATGATGGGCGAACTACATGATTGGTTAGTTAACATCACCGGTTACGATGCCGTTTCATTACAGCCAAACTCTGGTGCACAAGGTGAATACGCAGGCTTAATCGCGATTCGCAAATACCACGAGTCACGTGGCGATGCACACCGTAATATTTGTTTGATCCCAAGTTCAGCGCACGGTACTAACCCAGCTTCTGCACAAATGGCAAGCATGAAAATTGTAGTTGTTGATTGTGACAAAAACGGTAATGTAGATATGGCTGATCTTAAAGCGAAAGCAGAAGAAGTATCAGAAAACCTATCGTGTATCATGATCACATACCCGTCTACGCACGGTGTATACGAAGAAACAATTCGTGAAATTTGTGACATCATTCATCAACACGGCGGCCAAGTTTACATGGACGGCGCGAACATGAATGCACAAGTAGGTGTAACAAGCCCAGGCTTTATCGGTTCAGACGTATCGCACTTAAACTTGCATAAAACGTTCTGTATCCCACATGGCGGCGGTGGCCCAGGTGTTGGCCCAATCGGTGTTAAATCACACCTAGCGCCATTTATGCCTAACCACAGCGTAATTAACGTACCTGGTACGAGTATCGGCAACGGAGCAGTATCAGCAGCGCCATACGGCTCAGCAGCTATTTTACCTATCTCATGGGCTTACATCACCATGATGGGTAGCGAAGGCCTTAAACAAGCCACTGAAATGGCAATCGTAAGTGCTAACTACTTAACTCATGAGTTAAGCCAGCACTTCCCAATTTTATACCGTGGTCGCAACAACCGTGTTGCTCACGAATGTATTGTTGACTTACGCCCACTTAAAGAGCTTTCGGGCATCACTGAAATGGATGTTGCTAAGCGTTTACAAGATTACGGTTTCCATTCACCAACTATGTCGTTCCCAGTAGCGGGCACCTTGATGATTGAGCCCACTGAGTCTGAGTCTAAAGTTGAGATCGACCGTTTCATCGAAGCTATGGTATCAATCAAAGGCGAAATCGACAAAGTGATCTCTGGCGAATGGTCTATCGAAAACAACCCGCTAGTGTTTGCACCGCATACACAAGGCGACGTACTTGGTAACGAGTGGGACAGAGCATACGACCGCTTCTACGCTGCGTTCCCAGTACCAGCAGTGGCTAAAAACAAATTCTGGCCTACAGTAACGCGTATCGATGACGTATACGGCGACCGTAATCTAGTGTGTTCATGCCCAGCGGTAGAGATATACAGAGACTAATAATTTTATTGATAAAAGTCATTATAGTTTGGGAATGAAATTATAGATTGGGAATCCAATCTCTATTCCCAAACAATAATTATTAAAAAGGGTGAGCTGAAGTGGCTCACCTTTTTTTATTTCTAGTCCAATGTTTAGTTATTTTTCAACTTTTGCAACTGGTTCAAGTGACGTCATTTTTAGATAAGTCATACTTTCAATATCTAACTTATCAAAAGGGTATTGGCCTCGAATATTATCATTAAAAACCTTCCCCATTGATGTTGAGTAATACAACTCATCCCATACTAAAATAGGTATATTGTAATAACGATAAACACTTCCTGATTCAAATTTGAGATCAAGAATTTTATTAATCGTTGAATAGCCGATGTGTGAAAAAGCATCTGAATTTACAGGGTGTTGTTCAAATAAGGGGAAAGGAGTTTGGTTTAAAATAGAAGCTTCAATTTTAGCACTTATTGCATTTGCAACTGCATTATTTCTTAGGTATGCAGCAATTAACCCATGACCAGTTGAGTCAAATAAAGACTCAGCAGAATAGTTTGAAGGTAAACTACCAAATAAAATCCTTACGGCTCGTATGACCCAGTCTTCGTCAAGTGTAAGGTGTGAAATGATCTCTTTATATTCCTCCCCCAAACTTCCTCCTATTGAACTTGTTGGTGTTGCTATTGCGGCTAGGCTAACCAGTGGATAATCGGAAGCAAGATACCCGTCGCTATATTGATAAGTAGATATGGTTTCCTCAAAAAGAGCATTGGTGTAAAAGTTACCTTGCGAGTGACCAATAAGAATAATACGGTTGCAAGAATGCATCTGAAATTGAAGTCTTTGAAATGCATTTTTATAGTCTGTCTCGTCAATAATAGAGTAATTTACTTCAGTAAATACATCCTGTAAAACAGACTCAATTTGAGCGATATCTATATCTGATAGTGAGCTAACAGTGCCTCCAATTATTGCAGTTATTATACGATACTCAGGTGAAAATACGGGCAAGTCACTATACTTTTGCTGTGCGACTTCATATATTTGCATAAATATAGCTTCACTTTTATTATGACTCCCTGTAGGAAATGCTCCTTTTTTAAATTCAGGTAGGTGAGAATTTTGAAAGTTACCTAATCTATTTAAGTTTGCCCTATATTGCTTGATATTAGTCCGCATACCATTTACATAGAAAATGCGCACATTATCAATATTTCTAGAGCAATACCGATCTTGTGCTTGATAATTACCATTCGCCAAAACTGGAAATATAAGTAAGAGTAAAATATATATAGCTTTCATTTTATGTCCTTCTTAAGGATATTGCAGTCTTGATCAGCACTTCGATGAAAACCGTCATCCCAAGCAATATAGTCACTAATTTTATTTTGGCTTTTTCGGTTAGCGTAAGCTCTATCTATCGTATTAAAGTATAAAACTTCGGGTTCTCTAAAGTGTGGGTGTGAATTTTGTAAATATTGAACACAGTAGCTTATGTTGAGCATATCCAAAATAATCTGCTTACCGATCTCAGTATCTAAATTTGGTATACGGCCCTGCTCTATATCAATAACCAGTTGTAATGTTGAAGCGGCACCTAAACTAAAGGTGATGAGCTGTGGAGAATCAAACTTTTCATACACATAGCGCTCATAATCGTCGCGGATACCGTTGTCATTTTGATCAACACCGTCCAGCGTTTTATAGTCGTCAGGGTGTTCAGGTGGTAAATCTGGGGTTTGGTAAAATAAATCTTTAATTTTTTGCCAACTACTGTGGGGGGCGGGTTC